>JAQBZB010000357.1 GCA_027622275.1 Planctomycetota bacterium
AGGTTGGAATACCGATTATCTTGCCCGAGTCCTTGGACTACAAAAGACTTAGTGTGCGTTTGCCGTGACGTCCTACCCGGTCATTCCTCCGTCGACGGTGAGAACTGCGCCGGTCGTATAAGAGGCGGCCGGACTGGCCAGGAATAACACGGCCGCGGCGACTTCTTCCGGTGTTCCCATCCGCTTGGCGGGGATTTTGGCTTTGATTTCGTTCCGAAATGCATCGCCGTACTTCTCTTCCAGAACTTTGGTCATCTCGGTCGCAATAAAGCCCGGTGCCACCGCATTTACCGTGACCTTGCGACCAGCCAACTCACGACTCAAACTCCGGGTCAACCCAATGAGCCCCGCCTTGGAAGCCGAGTAGTTCGTTTGGCCTTGATTGCCGATCAAGCCCGACACGCTGGAGATATTGATGATTCGACCGCTGCGGGCGCGCATCATGATCCGCGAGGCTGCGCGGGCGAAGAGGAACGCGCCACGGAGGTTCGTGCAGATGACGTCGTCCCATTCTTCGTCGGTCATCCGTGGCAGCAGATTGTCGCGAGTGATGCCGGCGTTGTTCACAAGGATATCCAGTTTTCCCCACTTCTCGACCACGTCATCGACCAGCTTGTCGACACTCTCACGATCCGTGACGTCACAGCTGAATGCGGCGGCTTCACCACCCGCGTCCTCGATCGCCTTCACCGTCTCGGCCAGCTTATCGGCATTGCGGGCGACGCACGCGACTTTGGCTCCATTCGCGGCCAGTTCGGTCGCCATCGTTTGGCCCAAACCCTGGGAAGCGCCAGTGACAATGGCAACTTGACCTGACAGGTCAACGGTGATTTTTCGGGCAGGTTGATCGGACATGTTGCTGTTTACCTTCCATTCGTCGGGCGAGCGAGTTGAGGCCTTACACGGTGACGCCTTCGCAGGCCGTCTTACGATTGATGCGTTTCATGAGACCGCGCAGGACTCGCCCCGGGCCGACCTCATAAAACAAATCGAAGCCATCGTCGAGTAAGTGCCGCATCGAGTCTTCCCACTGTACTGGCGAGACAACCTGCTGTACGAGTAGTGATCGAATCTCTTCGGGATCGCTGTGCGGGCGAGCATCTACGTTCGAGATCACAGGAATCCTTGGCACTGATACTGTTGCCGCGGCAAGTGCCATCGCGAGCTTCTCGACCGCCGGCTGCATGATGGAAGTGTGAAATGCACCTGCAACGGCCAAGGGAATCGCTTTCATGGCTCCAGCTTGTACGGCCAAATCGGCAACTCGTTCGCAGGCGTGCTTGTCTCCTGACACAACGGTGTTCCCAGGGCATAAGTAATTCGCGATCTGTAGGATGCCGTCGCCGCGGGCCTCGTCACAAAGCCTTTCTATCGCGTCGCGTTCCAGGCCCAATAGGCTCACCATCCCACTGGGCGTGGCGTCGGCAGCTGCTTGCATCGCTTCGCCGCGAATCTTGACAACTCTCAACCCCGTCTCGAAGTCCATCGCACCGGCGAAAACGAGCGAAGTGTACTCACCGAGACTCAAGCCCGCAGTGGCGGCAACTGACTCAACGACGTCAGGCGACACCGCCTGCAGCAGCTCCAATCCAGCAATGCCGCAGACGAATAGCGCGGGCTGGCTATAGACCGTCGAGTCGAGTCGCTCAGCAGGGCCATCGAAACAGAGTTGGGCCAAGTCATAACCCAGGATGGCACTCGCGCGGTCAAACAACTTGCCAACGGCGGCAAGCTTGTCGCAAGCTTCCCGCCCCATCCCGACGGATTGGGCACCTTGGCCTGGGAAGAGGAACGCGACTTTACTCAAGACCCGGCCTCATCCGATTCGATCACGGTGCGGCCCATGTAGTAACCGCACGTCGGGCAAATGACGTGCGTTGGCAACGCACCGCTGCATTTGGGACAAAAAGTTAGCTGCTTTGGCTTCAACGCGTCGTGCGCGCGTCGGCTGCCGGTACGGGAATTGGAATGCTTTCGCTTTGGAACCGCCATTGGAGTGCCTCTTTGGACTGGCGAATGTAACTGATTCCCTTACGGGATAACGGTTTGGGTGGGAAAGTCCCTCATCGTAGAAATGGGCGAACATTGTGTCAACCACATCAATCGATGGGCGGTCAATCGATAGGCGGTGCCGTGGCGTACGAGCCTAAGATTTCCAAGCGAACAGTCTTCTTCGCGAGCAACTGCAATGCTCGCTCGACCTGGGCGTCAGTCTGGTGTCCTTCCAGTTCGATGAAAAACAGGTACTCGCTGTTGCCGCCCGCCATTGGAAACGATTCGATCCAAGTCATATTCAGCTTCTCACGTTTGAAGATCGCCATGACATCGGCCAATGAGCCGGGCTGATGGGGGATCTCGAACATGACGGCAGTCTTGTCTTTCCCGGTTCGGGGCGCGACGTCGCCGCCAATGACCGCGAATCGAGTCACATTGTACCGATTGTCTTCGATGTTTTCGGCGACGAAATCGAGCCCATAATTTGTCGCCGCCAGCCGACTCGCAATGGCTGCGGCTCCGGGTTTCTCCGCCGCGAGTTGCGCGGCTGCGGCCGTGCTGGTCATCTCGACGGTGCGGGCGGTTGGGAGGTGTTTGGCGAGCCATTCGCGACACTGCGAGAGAGCCTGGGGTTTGCTATAGACCTCTCTGATCTCGTTGCGCGGGCACTTCGCCAGGAGATTATGGTGGATGCGTAGCTGAACCTCGCCACAGATCCGCACCGGCAGCCGCGCGAACATGCCGAGCGTATCGACAACTCTGCCGTCGGTCGAATTCTCCAGAGGTACGACGCCAAAGTCCGCGTGCCCTCGGTTCAACTCCTCAAAAACGGCCGCGATTGTCGAGACTGGTGCCAATTCAACGCTCGACCCAAATCGCTCGATCGTGGCCAGGTAACTGTAGCTATAAAGCGGTCCCAGGTACGCCACCCGAACTGCTTTGATCAACGCACCGCAGCCGCTGACGAGTTCTCGGAACATCGCGCGGATCGCGCGGTCATCAAGCGGGCCGCGACTTGATTCGATCACGGTGGACAATTGCTGCCCGCCAGCCTGCAACTCCTCGTCATGGCCGTCCGTTGCTCGAGCCAACAGCTTAGCGGCCTTGGCTCGCTCATTCATCAGTTTGACGAGTTCGCGGTCGATGCGGCTGACATCTTTCGCCAGTTGCCCCTGGGTGAGCACGATTGAAGATCGCTTCTTGGCCATGTTTTGAAACCTTACTCAGTTAACGCCTGAATTCGCCGAACGAGCGATCCGTCGTCCAGCGGCTGTTGCCGGATCGAGCCGACCCGATCCCGAGTGCTGCTCACCTTGTAACGCTGGGCTACCATCGTGTCAATTTGTCCGCCACAGCATGTATTAACACGCCCCTGGCGAGAATCCACGGTTCTGTATCGCCCGATGCCAAAATGGCACAGGCCACTCGTCATTCAGGTTGTTTTGATTCTTCCGCAATGAGATGTAACAGCCTTTGATTGAATGGCTTACGTGTCTTTCTGGGTAACCGAAACGTCGCTGGCACGGTCTTTGCGGTTCGAACCTAAATCGTTCCCTCACTTGCCGGGAACGAGATTCTTCAATCTGGACTGAAAACAAGCGATCGATCGCCGACTTGCGTGGCGGTCACCGAATGACGGGCACGAAACTTCAATACAAAAGGAGCACATGATGGCTCACGGTGAAAAGATCATCGGCATCGACCTCGGCACCACCAACTCGGTTGTTGCCGTCATGGAAGGCACGGAAGCGAAGGTCATTCCGAACGCGGAGGGGAATCGACTCACCCCGAGCGTGGTCGCGTTCACCGACAAAGGCGAGACGCTGGTGGGCGAACCAGCTCGTCGGCAAGCGGTCACGAATCCGACGCGAACGGTCTACTCGATCAAGCGATTCATGGGGCGGCGGCACGATGAAGTTGCCAGCGAAGAGAAGATGGTTCCCTACAAAATCGTAGGCGGGCCGACGGACTACGTGAAGGTTGGCATCGGCGACAAGGAACACACGCCCCAAGAGATCTCGGCGACGACACTTCGCAAATTGAAAGAGGCTGCCGAGTCGTACCTCGGTCACAAAGTCAATAAGGCCGTCATCACGGTCCCCGCCTACTTCAACGACGCCCAGCGACAGGCGACGAAGGATGCTGGTCAGATCGCCGGCTTGGAAGTGGCTCGTATCATTAACGAGCCGACCGCGGCAGCCATGGCTTACGGCTTGGACAAGAAGAAAGACGAACAGATCGTCGTCTTCGACCTTGGTGGCGGAACATTCGACGTCTCCGTATTGGCGGTGGCTGACGCGGGCGACGTCGATGCGGACGGCAACGGTGGCGGTCGAGTCTTCCAAGTGATCAGCACCAGTGGCGACACGCATCTTGGCGGCGATGACTTCGACGAAGCGCTGATCCACCACGTCGCGGACGCGTTCAAAAAGGAACAGGGGATCGACCTGCGAAAGGACACGATGGCACTCCAGCGTCTGCAAGAAGCCTGCGAAAAGGCGAAGCGCGAGCTGAGCAGCTTGCCGCAGACGGACGTTAACCTGCCGTTCATTACGGCGGACGCTTCGGGCCCGAAGCATCTTCAGATGACGATCACGCGCGCGAAGTTTGAGGAGTTGACGGATTCACTCTTCGAACGTTGCAAGAAGCCGGTGCAGCAGGCCTTGAAAGACGCCAAGCTCTCGCCCAGCGATATCGACGAGGTCGTCCTCGTCGGCGGTTCGACGCGGATCCCGAAAGTTCAAGAAATCGTCAGGCAGATCTTCGGCAAGGAGCCACACAAGGGCGTCAACCCTGACGAAGTCGTTGCCATCGGTGCCGCCATTCAAGGCAGCGTCTTGGCGGGCGAGCGCAAAGACGTCTTGTTGTTGGACGTGACGCCGCTGACGCTGGGTATCGAAACCGAAGGTGGTGTGCTGACCGCGTTGGTCGAACGCAACACAACGATTCCGGCCGAGAAGAAGAAGGTCTTCAGTACCGCAGCCGACAATCAGACTGGTGTGACGGTGAAGGTCTTCCAGGGTGAACGACCGATGGCGGCCGACAACCGGGTTCTCGGTGAATTCACCTTGGAAGGGATCCCGCCGGCACCGCGAGGCATGCCGCAAATCGAAGTCAAATTCGATATCGACCAGAACGGTATTCTGAACGTGTCGGCAAAGGATCTCGGCACGAACAAAGAAGCGTCCGTGCGGATCGAGCAGTCTTCCGGGCTCTCGGAAAGCGAGATCGAGCGGATGCAAGCCGATGCCGCTGGCCACGCCGAAGAGGATAAGCAGCGGGTCGAGCTTGCCAGCTTGCGAAATCAAGGCGATCAGATGTGCTATCAGCTCGAGAAGCTGATCAAAGAACAAGGCGATAAGCTTCAAGACGCTGACAAAGCACCCTTGGAGAAGGCGATCGAAAAAGTTCGCGAGAAAGCCAAAGATGACGACGTCGATGCGATCAAGTCGGCAGTCGACGAGCTTGAGCAAGCTTCGCACGCATTCAGCAAGACGATTTATGAGAAGACTGCGGCCGATGCGGAAGCGGACGGTGCGGATTCAGATGCTCCCGCGAACGATGCCGGCACCAGTGACGATGATGCCATCGACGCCGAGTTCGAGGTGAAAGACGCTAAGTAGCCATCACGCTCCGTCGTGATCCGTGGGCGCGTAGTGGGCGCCCACGGTGGCCGAAAGGAGGTCTTCGATGACATTTCGATTCGACAAATTGACGATCAAGGCCCAAGAGGCAGTGGCCGCGGCCCAGAATCTGGCGGCCGAAAACGGTCACCCAGAGGTCGATGCACTTCACCTCTTGAGTGCGCTGCTCCGCGAAAGTGACGGGGTCGTCCAACCGATTCTCAGCAAGATTGGCGTCAATCGCGATCAGACGAGCGGAATGGTCGAGGCTGAATTGTCGCGACTTCCGAAGACCTCTGGAGGTTCTCAACCGCAGGTTAATGCCGGGCTGCGTGAAGTGCTTGAAACGAGCGCTCGCGACGCAGGCACCATGAAAGACGAATTCGTTTCGACGGAACACCTGCTTGTCGCGTTGACCAAAGGAAAGACCAAGGCCAAGCAAATCCTCGAACTGAACGGGGTTCGCGAAGCGGACATCCTTTCGGCTCTTCAAACGGTTCGCGGCTCGAGTCGCGTGACCGATCAAAACCCGGAAGACAAATACCAGGCACTGCAACGGTACGGCATCGATCTTGTCGAGGCGGCCAACGCCGGCAAGCTCGACCCAGTCATCGGACGCGACAACGAGATTCGCCGCGTCATTCAAGTCCTGTCACGGCGAACGAAGAACAACCCCGTTTTGATCGGCGAGCCTGGTGTTGGCAAGACCGCGATCGCGGAAGGACTCGCCCTGCGAATCGTCCAGGGCGACGTGCCGCAGAGCTTAAAGAACAAGCGTGTCATCGCGCTCGACATGGGAGCGTTGATCGCGGGGACGAAGTTTCGCGGTGAGTTCGAGGATCGCTTGAAGTCGGTGCTTCGCGAGGTCCAAGATGCTGGAGGAAACGTCGTTTTATTCATTGACGAGTTGCATACGGTCGTCGGAGCCGGGGCGGCGGAAGGTGCAGCCGATGCCGCGAATCTGCTGAAGCCCGCGCTGGCACGAGGCGACCTGCGCTGCATCGGAGCCACGACACTGGACGAGTATCGCCAGCATGTTGAGAAAGACAAAGCTTTGGAACGACGCTTCCAGCCCGTGTTTGTTGGCGAGCCGACGGTCGAAGACACGATTACGATCCTGCGTGGTCTCAAAGCTCGTTACGAAGGTCATCACGGTGTGAAGATCAAGGACTCGGCACTGGTATCGGCCGCCCGGCTTTCGCATCGCTACATCACCGACCGCTTTCTGCCGGACAAGGCGATTGACTTGATGGACGAAGCGGCAAGCCGCATCGCGATAGAGTTGGAAAGCGTGCCGACGGACATCGACGAAGTTCAACGCCGCCTTCGACAACTGGAACTCGCGGCGCGGCAGCTCGCGGAAGAGACCGACGAGACGGCCCAGGAGCGGCTGGCCGACATCGAAGACGAAATGGACTCGCTCAAACACAAACTGGCGAGTTTGCGCGAGCAGTGGGAAGCCGAGAAGCTTGGTGTTGGCGACGTTCAGAAAGTTCGTCAAGAAGCCGAGCGGATCGAGTTGGAGTACACGCAACTGGATGCCGCGATCAAGGAGAAGCAATCGAGCGGCATCCCCGTCGGCGAGGAAGATTATCAGAAGTTGTATGAGTTGGACGTGCAGCGGCGGCAACTCGCCGGGCGTATCGCGGCGGAAGGGGATGCACCCGCCGCACAGCCATCCGAACGCCGCCTGCTTCGCCAAGAGGTGACGGAAGACGAGATCGCGGAGGTCGTGAGTGCCTGGACCGGCATTCCCGTGACCAGGATGCTTGAGACGGAACGCGCGAAACTGCTCGTCATGGAAGAACGTTTACACCAGCGTGTCGTCGGGCAAGATGAAGCCGTCGAAGCGGTCTCGAACGCCGTCCGCCGCAGTCGCAGTGGGTTGCAAGATCCAAATCGCCCGCTCGGCTCGTTCATCTTCCTGGGTCCAACCGGTGTTGGCAAAACCGAGCTGTGCAAGGCATTGGCCGAGGTCATGTTCGACGATGAACACGCGATGGTGCGGTTGGACATGAGTGAGTTCATGGAGAAGCACACGGTCAGCCGTTTGATCGGTGCGCCGCCAGGCTATGTCGGCTACGAGGAAGGTGGAAAGCTGACCGAAGCGGTCCGTCGCCGGCCTTATTGCGTCGTGTTGCTTGACGAGGTCGAGAAGGCTCATCGCGACGTCTTCAATATCTTGCTGCAGGTTTTGGACGACGGACGACTGACCGACAATCACGGCCACACGGTCGACTTCACCAACACGATCATCGTGATGACCAGCAACATCGGCAGCCAGTTGATTCAGCAGATCGCCGAAGAAGGTGGTGACGAGCAAGAGATGCGAGTCGCTGTCAAAGAGTCGCTGCAAGCCCGCTTCCTGCCTGAGTTCTTGAACCGAATCGACGAGACGATCGTGTTCCATCCGTTGAGCCGCGCCCAAATTCGCACGATCGTCGAGATCCAAACGCGGAGTCTCGCGAAGCAACTGGCCGAGCAAGGTATCACGCTGCACGTGACGCGTGCGGCGCAGGACACGATCGCCAGCGAGGGCTACGACCCGAGCTATGGAGCACGACCGCTGAAGCGAGTCATCCAGCAACGGCTGCAAAATCCGCTGGCCACCGAAATTCTAAAAGGCAACATCACCGAGGGCGGAACGCTGACGATCGATGCCCAGCACGGTGAGTTCGTCTTCAAGACGACGGAAGAAAGTGAGACGGCGATTGAGACGGAGGCGGTTAGCTAATGGCGTTTTGGACTGCGGCGACTTGTCGCCGCTTTCCCTTTCGTGGCGCAGCCACTTTCCGA
>JAQBZB010000358.1 GCA_027622275.1 Planctomycetota bacterium
GTGGACCGATAATTCGCCGGGCGAGAACATTCTGCATGCTCAGTGGGCTTCGCCCAGCTACGGCGTTTTCGATGGCCGGCCGCAAGTGATCTTCCCGGGAGGAGATGGCTGGGTTTACAGCTTTGATCCGAAGGGTGACGGCAAGGGTGGATCGAAGCTGCTCTGGAAGTTTGACGGAAATCCAAAAGAATCCAAGTGGATTCTCAGCGGCCGAGGAACTCGCAACAACATCATCGCCTTTCCGGCGATCTACGACGGGCTGGTTTATGTCGTGATGGGACAGGATCCAGAGCACGGCGAAGGCTCCGGTCGCATGTGGTGCATTGATCCGACAAAACGAGTCGATGGCGGCGACGTCAGCGCTGAGCTGGCTGTGGACCGCAACGGCGAGATCTTGCCGCACCAACGCCTTCAGGCCGTCGCCACATGGTCGCTGGTGTTTCAGGATGAGGCGACCTCGTGCGAAGGGCTTTACGACGGCCTCGTGTCTGCGCCATTGCGGGAGCGATTCGCTTCTGCCGACGTGAACTTGCCGGACAAGATGTCAGTCGACCAAACAAATCTAGCCCCAGGGTGGATCAAGGGCGAGTGGATACTGACCGTGGACGAATTGACCCGCTTTCGCGTCAGACAGCGATCACCCTATCAAGGGCCCGACTATGTCACCGTCGAGCTGGAAACTGGTCATCGGGCAATTCCGAACCCGAACTCCGCCGTTGTCTGGCACTACTCGGAGTTCGATCAGAACGGCGACGGCGAAATCGACTTCGAAGAAGAGTTCCACCGCTCGTTGTGCATCCCCGCAATCAAAGACAATATCCTCTACACGGCCGATTTTAGCGGGCTGTTCCATTGCCTGAATGCCAAGACGGGCGAAGTATATTGGACCTACGACATGCTGGCCGCCTGCTGGGGCTCGCCGCTGTTGGTCGACGGCAAGGTCTACATTTGTGATGAGGATGGTGACGTGCTGGTGTTCCGTCATACCCCGGATCCCAGAATCGCCATGAAGGCTGTGGAACGCAATGGACGAACCGAGTTCGTGCCACTGCCCAATGGCCGTCAGTACGACCTCCTTAACGAATTCAACATGGGGAATTCGATCTACATGACGCCCATCGTGGCCAACAACGTGCTCTACATTGCAAACAAAACCCACCTGTTTGCGATCCAGAAGACACACGGACCTCGTCGCACCCTAACGGACGCGCACTGACGCGAAAACTACAACGATTTGGCGCGAGTCCGAAGTTATGCAAGCGAAAGTGAGATAGATATGGCGACACAGGCAACAAAGAGTGAGTGATGACAGCGAGCGAGTTGCTGCGGTTTCCTGAGGACAAAGAGGACGACCTCGTCCGACAACCAGAATACAGGCCGGAGCTGACGATGAAATCTTGGTGTCAGTTCTGCACATGCATCATCGCCGCCGTGTGCGTCGTTCTAGGTGAACCGCAGGCATTTGCGGACGACTGGCCGATGCTCGGCCGGGACAATACGCGAAACGCGGTTAGTCCGGAGAAAGGCGCGCCGACCGACTGGCGAATCGGTGAGTTCGATCGGAAGACTGGCAAGCGACTGCTGGACAATTCACGGAACATCAAGTGGATTGCTAGACTTGGTAATTCGTGCATCGCGCAGCCGGTCGTCTCGAACGGGCTGATCTGGATTGGCTCAAACAACAGCAATCCGGAGTTTCCCGACTCGCGAGTCGACATGGCGACACTGCTGTGCTTTCGCGAGCGTGATGGAAAGTTGCTCTACCGTTATGCGAGACCGCGACACGCCGGCGGCAGAAGCGTCGACTATCCGTATAGTCCGATCGGTTGTTCGCCGTTGGTCGAAAGCGACCGGCTGTGGTTTTTCACGAGCCACGGCGAGGTCGCATGCTGGGATATCAGTCCGCTTCATCGCGGGACGGGCGAGCCGGTGGAATTGTGGAAGTTTGAGTTGCGAAAGAATCTCGGCGTCAACGTGCATGCCGAGATCATGTTCTTCGAACGTCGATGCTCGATCGCCAGTTACAAACATTGGATCTACGTGATTACCAATCACGGCGTGCAGGGCCAACGTTCGAACGTACTCCCGAATCCCAAGGCGCCCAGCCTGGTTTGTTTTGACAAGAATTCTGGTGAGGTTGTCTGGACCGACAATTCGCCGGGCGAAAACATCCTATGCTGTCAGCCCGCAAGTCCACTGGTGTCCGAAATCGCCGGACGCGCACAGGTCATCGCACCGATGGGCGATGGGTGGCTAAGGTCCTTTGATCCGCGAGGTGACAGCAGCGGGGGGGCGAAGCTCCTGTGGGAGTTCGATATGAACCCGAAGGAGTCGAAGTGGGCATACGGACGTGGCACTCGCAACAACATCCTAAGCACACCGGTGCTCTACAACGACCGTGTCTATCTTGGCAACGGAATGCAACCCAACGAGCGTGAGGGGCCTGGAAGGCTCGTTTGTCTCGATCCAACCAAAGAGGGCGACATCAGTGCCGAACTGGCTGTTGATGAAAAAGGTCGCCCTCTAACGCATCGGCGGCTTCAGGCGGTCGATCGCGGTAACGGGGAGAAGGCCATCGCGAATCCGAATTCGGGCCTGGTGTGGGAGTTCACCGAAGTCGACGAAAATGCCGACGGCGAGATTGACTTTGAAGAGGCGTTTAACCGCACGGTCTCTAACGTGGCTATCAAAGACGACTTGCTCATCGCTGTCGACCACAGCGGATTGGTGCATTGCTTCGACGCCGCGACGGGCGAACGGCATTGGAAATACGATACGCTTGCGGCCGTCACTG
Organism: Planctomycetota bacterium; assembly: GCA_027622275.1. GTDB lineage: Bacteria > Planctomycetota > Planctomycetia > Pirellulales > Pirellulaceae. Next base: position 2,795 of record JAQBZB010000358.1, read on the forward strand.
CCTCGCCGTTGATTGTCGGTGACAAGGTCTACGTAGCGGACGAAGACGGCATGGTCGCCGTCTTCAATCTGGCGGCTGATCTGAAGCAGGCTATGAAAGAAACGAAGATCGACGCCGAGGGATTCTCCCCCATCAACGTTAGCGAAAACGGCACGATTCTGGACATGGGGTCATCGGTCTACGCCTCGCCGATCTTCGCCAATGGCACGTTGTACGTCGCCAGTCGCTCACACCTATTTTCAATTCAGGACAGCGACGACGACGCGGCCCGCGAAGAGAAGCCGGACCTCGCGCACAAGCTGGGTTTCTGGCCACAGTGGCGCGGTCCGAATCGCGACAACGTTTCGACAGACACGAAACTGCTCAAAGAGTGGCCAGATAACGGTCCGCCGCTGCTTTGGCGAGCCGAGGGACTTGGCGAAGGAATCGCGTCCGTGTCGATTGCCGATGGCCGCGTCTTTACGCTTGGTTATCGCGACCAGCAGGAATACGTGACGGCGGTGTCCGCAGCCACGGGCGAACAACTTTGGATGACGGCGATCGGTCCCGCCGTCGCCGAAAACCGCCTGATGCGTTGGCTCGGCCAAAGAACTCCGGCCGTGGATGGGGAGCGGCTGTATGCCGTCCGGTCGGATGGCGATCTGGTCTGTTTGCGTGTTGCAGACGGGCGTGAGCTGTGGCGCAAGAGTTACACCAAAGACTTCGGAACGAGGGGACGAGGTTGGGGGATCTGTGATTATCCGTTGGTCGATGGTGAAAAACTGATTTGTTCACCAGGTGGCGTTGAAGCCACGATCGTTGCGCTAAACAAGAAGAACGGCGAAGTAGTTTGGAAGACAAGTGTGGGGGACAAGGAACCGTCGAGTTACGTAGCCACCATCGTCAGCGAAGGCGGCGGCATTCGTCAGTATGTGACGTTCCTTCGCAAGGGTCTCGTCAGCGTGGCCGCCGATGACGGTAGGGTTCTCTGGCGATACGAAAAGCTCGCCGCGCCATTTGCGAACTCCGTCACACCGATCGTCCGAGGCGATTCGATCCTGTCTTATAACGGTTACGGCTCGGGCCGGGCCTTGCTCAAGCTGGTTCCCGATGGCGACGGTGTGAAGTTGCAGGAGCAGTACTTTCACCGAGGGTTCCTTGATCCCTTCCAAGACAGCACGCTTTGGGTCGGCGAAGATGTGCATACGTTTCGACAACGCGGGATCCTCGACCGCTATAACGCTCGCACAGGCGAGAGAATCACGCTCGCCAAACGAATCGGTCGAGGCATCTCGTCGATGACGTACGCCGACGGTCATATCATCATGCGCAAATCCGAAGGGGGAGTTTCACTGATCGAAGCAACTACCGATGACTATGTAGAAAAGTCACACTTTGAAATCCCAGACCATGAACTAGCCATGGGGGCGACGAACCCGGTGGTCACGGGCGGTCGCTTGTGGTTGCGAGACGACAATCGGTTGTTTTGCTATGACGTGCGGGAAACTGCGCTCGACAGGCCGACTCGTCCTGCATTGATCACGCTGCGCCCGTCCGAATCGAAAAACGTCCCCAACACGCCCAACCGGCAACCTCGCTCGGTCTTTGTTCCCACGCCACAGGATGTCGTCGAGACGATGTTGGAGCTGGCGGAAGTGAAGAAGTCGGATGTTGTGTACGACCTCGGCAGCGGCGACGGTCGAATCGTGATCACCGCGGCGAAGAAGTACGAATGCAAGGCGCTGGGTTATGAAATCGACAAGGAGTTGGTTGAAATGTCGCGCGAGCGAGTGAAGGAGGCCGGCGTCGAACAGCGCGTCAAGATCGAGCAAAGGGATATCTTCACAGTTGATCTTCGCCAAGCCGACGTGATTGCCGTCTACTTGCTTCCCAAGCAACTCGAAGCGCTGATCCCACAACTAGCGAAGCTCAAACCGGGTTCGCGAATCGTTTCTCATCACTTTGAGATTCCTGGCATCACAACTGACAAGACCATCGAATTGAAATCGGAGGAGGACGGCAGCCGACACAAGATTCACCTATGGACCGCACCGCTGAAAAAGAACTGAAACTCTCGAACTGAGTATCGCCCCATGTCGCCAGAAGAAGAAGCCATTTCGGAAGATCGTCACCAGGCATTCGACGAGATCCTTGCCGAGTTGCTGCGAGCGATCGATGCGGGTGACACCATTGACCAATCCGAGTGGTTTAGGAACTATCCTGATTTCGCTGACGAGCTGAAGGAGTTCTTTGCAAAGCAGAAGCGCGTGGAAAAGCTGGTTCGTCCGCTGCGACAAGCCGCCGCAAACGTGCTGCATGTTCGCTGCCCCCATTGCCATAATCCGATTGAGTTGCTCGACCAAGCGCCGCTCTCGGACATCAGCTGCCCTTCCTGTGGCAGCAGCTTCAGCCTGATTGCCGACAATACCTTGTCGCACGATCCAAGGACGAAATCGTTTGGCCACTTCGAACTGCTCGATCGGGTCGGCATCGGCCAGTTTGGCAGTGTCTGGAAGGCTCGCGATACGAAGCTGGACCGCACCGTGGCCATCAAAATTCCACGCAATGGGCGGATGGACTCGACGCAAACTGAGATGTTTTTCCGCGATGCCCGCGCTGCGGCCCAACTGAAACATCCGAACATCGTCAGCGTTCACGAAGTTGGCAAGCAAGACGACACCGTTTACATCGTCAGTGACTTCATTCAAGGGGCAACGCTGAAGGAGTGGACGGCGGCCAAGCGTCTGATACCGCGCGAGGCAGCCGAGTTGTGCGTGAAGATCGCCAAGGCGCTGCATCACGCTCACGAAGCCGGAGTGATCCATCGCGATTTGAAGCCCGGCAATATCATGATCGAGAGCAAAGTGGAGAGTCGAGAGTTGAGAGTTGAGGGGAAGACCGATCCTCAATCTTCTTCGACTCTCAACTCTCAAACCACAACCCTCAACTCCATCGAGCCGCACATCGTCGACTTTGGCCTGGCTAAGCGGGAAGTGGGCGAAATCACGATGACGGTCGAAGGCCAGATCCTCGGCACGCCCGCCTACATGTCCCCCGAACAAGCCCGCGGTGAGGGTTTCAAGGCCGACCGTCGGGCCGACATTTACTCACTGGGCGTTATCCTTTTCGAGCTGCTGACCGGCGAACTCCCCTTCCGCGGTGACAAGCAGATGTTGCTCGTTCAAATCCTGAAGGACGATCCGCCAAGTCCCAGGAAGTTAAACAGCAGCGCTCCTCGCGATTTAGAAACGATCTGCCTGAAGTGCTTGGCCAAGGAACCCGCGAAACGCTACGAGTCTGGATTGAGTCTTGCTCGCGATCTGGAGCGTTTTCTGATCGGCGAGCCAATTCAGGCTCGTCCCGTTGGCCGTTTGGAACGCACCACGCGCTGGTGTCGGCGGCACCCGCAAGTTGCCTCGTTAATGGCAGTCACCGCAATGCTGTTGGCAGCCATCGCGAGCGTGACCACCTGGGCTTACTTTCGCGAGGCGGGACTGCGCGGGAGCTTGGAACAGTCGTACGGCGACCTGCGGGACGAAAAGATCGTTTCCGCGCAACTGAATTTAGACGTCGAACAGCTTGGGGCACGACGTGGCGAACTCGATGCCGAGCTCGCCGAGGGAAGGATAGAGCTCGAAGCCGCGCAACCGGAGATGTACGAAACCTATCTCAAGCTGGCTCGGTCGGCGTGGCGTGAGAACAACATACCGCTGGCCAATCATTACTTGGACCAATGCCTTGAGCCGCTTCGAAATCAGGACTGGCAGGACCTCAAGAATCTATGTTATCCCGCAGTCGTGACGATTGACGGCCAGCGTTGTGCTGCGATCAGCCCCGACGGCAAGCTGTTGGCTGCTGCAAGCGAAAAGTACGAGGTGCTGGTTTGGGAAATCGCCTCCGGTCGATTGATGCATACGCTCGACGGGCATGATGGCAAGGTCAATGCGATCGCGTTCAGTCCCGATGGAGAGATGTTAGCGGCGGGTAGCGGGCGCGAGGTGATTCTCTGGAAGCTCGCTACCGAGTCGGTCCATGGTGTGCTTACGGGTCACTCTGTTTTAGTCACGGATGTGGACTTTAGCCCCGATGGCGAACGCTTGGCGTCAGCAAGCTATATACTTGTTACTACCTCCAACCGTCGCCGCGTCGGCAAGGGCGAAGTCATCCTCTGGGACGTGAAGACTTTGCAGCGGAAACACTCTTTGCCAGGTGGGATGCGACATGTTGTCTTCAACCATGATGGCCGGTATCTCGCCACGCAGGGGGGGGAAGTCTGGGACATGACCGCTCATGTTAGCGGAGTGCCGTCAGCGGTCATGACGATCCGCGACGCAAGCACACAATGCCGGCCCGCGTTTCATCCTTCCAAAGACCAACTGGCCGTCGCCAATATGGGGTACCCGGGCGTGACGTTGTGGGACGTGCAGTCCAAGCAATTGCTTCAACGGCTTACAACGGCGGTGCGGGCGAACTGCTTGGAATACAGCCCCGACGGGAATCGTCTGGCATACGCCGGACAAGTAGGCGACGAATCGTATCGGCTCAAGCTGTTTCGGACGGAACTCTGGAATCTCGTCACGGATGAACGAGAGCGGAGCAACCCATGGCATTCGAGAGTTGTTTTCCAAGTGCTGTTTTCTCCAACAGGGCAACGGTTGGCGACCGTCGATATCGAGAACGTTAAGTTTTGGGATGTCACGCCTACGCACAATCCCACCGAGGAGATACTGACCGACATCGTGAACATGGATGTTGGCCGACTTGACTGGCCGCAATGGGGTGGCTCGCCTTCACGCGTCAACACGCCCGCGGGCAAGAATATTCCAACTTCTTGCGATGTTGGTAGTTTTGATCGCACGACTGGCGAGTGGAATAGCGACGGGGCCAACAACATAAAATGGGTCGCGCGATTGGGGAGCCAGACATACGGCAATCCCGTCGTCGCCAACGGTCGGATCTTCGTCGGTACGAACAACGGGGCGGGCTACTTGAAACGATACCCGCCAAATATCGACCTCGGCGTGTTGCTTTGCTTCGAGGAAACAACGGGCCGGTTCCTCTGGCAGCACTCGAATGAAAAGTTGCCGACTGGGCGGGTACACGATTGGCCGATGCAAGGCGTCTGCTCTACTCCTGTCGTGGACGGCAATCGTCTATGGTATGTCTCGAACCGTGGCGAGGTTGTCTGCCTGGACACCGAGGGCTTCCACGATGGCGAAGACGACGGACCTGCCAGGGCTGGTCTGGCTCGGATCTTCGACCTGTTGCGAAATGAAGATCGTGACGCCGACAAAGTTGGCCCCGCCGTCGAGTTGTTGAACAAGGGAGCGCTTTCATTATCGCTGCGTGAAGGCCTTGCCAGCCGCGGCATAGGTTTTCCGGAAGAGGTTCAGGTCGAGACCGTTGAGGAAGGCAAGACATGGGCCATGACGGCGAAGCTTGGCGACGCCGATCGGCGGTTCAGAATCATGATCGCCGGAGCGCGACTGAGCGTCTTCAAGCAACTCGCAACGGAGGACCGGGACGAAGCCGATGTTGTCTGGCGGTTCAATATGATGGAGGAGTTGGGCGTCTCGCAGCACAACATGGCCAACTGCTCGATGCTCACAGTCGATGGCATGCTGTTCGTTT
>JAQBZB010000359.1 GCA_027622275.1 Planctomycetota bacterium
GACAGCGCCAACGATTTTGGCTAAAGCAGACTTCGAATGATCGCTTGTTTTGGGACTAGAAGTAGTTTACCATGCTCTGCTTCATTAGGCTTCGCAAACCTCGCAAGTAGTATAAATACCCACCACATTATCTGCGAGCAATTTTTGGGAAATTTTCTGCGAAATCCTCACAAATTCGTCTTCGGCTAAGCCATTGCCGTACTGTCGGCTGGAAATCGCCCTTGATTCGCTCGTTTTTGGCACATCAAGATATTTTACGACTCCCGGCTTGGCTTCATCAGACCTCGATCTATCTCGCTCACGGTTGAAAGTGGCACTTTCAAAACCTGTACGATGGCCTTCCAAGGCCGTCGATTGCTTCACGACGGCCTTGGAAGGCCATCGTACGAAAGCGTCAATGCCATCTACTCGCGGTATATCTCGCGGTCGATCAACTCGAGCGAAGCAAACGGTCAGACGGAGATCTCTGCGAGCTGAAGATCAGAGCATACTAGCACGCAGCGCAAGCAAGTGGGTCCCTGGACACGCGATGAACTCACTCCCCAAACATTCGTTTCAGTTGTTCCACCTGCAATTCCAGTGCAGTGATCGTCGATTGTAGTTTGCCAACTTCTTCTTCCCGTTCTTCGAGTTGGACGATTAGCCGTTCCCGCCACGACTGTTCTAAACGGTGCCTCACTAATGCTGGCCGGTTAAGTTGCGGTAAGTCGACGTGAAAACGCCCTGTATCGGTTAGCGGTATTAGCCGCCCCGTGCTCTCGTCAATCGCGACATGCCGGGCGAGAATTGCGGCCGTCGGGAGGCCGATATAGCCGAGGCCGTAGTCAGGATTCAGGAGGCAATACTAAATTAATCGTTGTGTAAGAGTGACGCTTCGCTGTTCATAATCGATTTCCAGTCGATTCGGTGCGAGCAACTGCGAGCCAAGTAAACACTCCGTGCCGGGGGCGAGCAGTATGCGAATGCGAGTCATTTTCCCAAACCACTCAAACTCGACGAAGTGACAGGCAAACGTGTACAGTTGCCCGGCGGCCAATTCAGCTTCCACATAACCAGCGGAGGCCGCGTTCGATGCGTCGAATAGTTCTTCTCCCACCACCAATGTGCCGATGAAGCCGGTATCGACAAGGAAGTCGAGTTCCCCCTGCCCAAAATCCAAGGTGAGAAACGGCTGGTTAAGCTCATCGACAAATCCCTTCATGCCACGCGGACTCCCGGAATTCGGACGGCACCGCCACCACCAACTCGTGTGAAAAAAACAGGCTTCGTGCCAAACCGATCTTGGCTCTTCCTATCAACTTCCAAAAACGTAGCACCGATCACATACTCGCCAGACTCCGGCTCAATTCCAATCACCTTGCCGATGTCTTTGCTTTCGAGTTCCTCGCGGTGGCTGGCATAAACTTGCTTCGCGGCGTTAACGAATTGCTCTGAATATTCTTTTGTAGGCATAGGGGAGTTGAGTGTTGAGTCAGGGCAGGTTTTGAAGTGTCTTGTAGTTTATGGTGTCCTGTATTCAAAGATCAGTTTTTGGCGATCAAGATTCAAGGTCAGCCAACTCGAAACCTTCTTTGGCTGCTGCAGCACACAAGCGGATATCATCTACAAAGCTTCCTGGTAGCTTTGCTAGTGCCTTGCGGACTTGATCGTGAGTCACCGAGCGATCGGCGTGGGCTGTGTGTTTTGCGAGATTCTCGTCACTGACGAGGAGATCTTTGACGACTGCTTCGTCTTGAAGGTTTTCTTCGGGAGGCATACGTTTCGCTTGGTTTGTGGGAGCTGATTCTTGCGACGTCCCGACCATCCTCGTCTATTCGCGTCAAGGAAGACATGTCCTCGCTGACGCTTCGGGTTAATTGTTTGGGCTTCATCACGACGGAGCGTGATCGCTACTTTGTTAGTCGCCTTTCGCTCCGAGGCTGTGAATAAATCAGATCTTTTGTTGCTAGCGACACAAGATGTAGGGTGCGTGGAACGCACCATCCGCGACATGTTGTGGTGCGTTTCACGCACCCTACGATTTCTTCACAGCCTCGCCGCGAAAGGACGTCTTTTCGCGGAGCGAAAAGCGACTATCTCTTCCGCGAACGATCTAAAACTCACGTTTGGAAGTCCGCGATTGCACCACAGGCCGCCGCACGATTGCGGGAACAGGAATGTTACGCCGCGGCGCGCTTGGTAGCCTGTTGGTCGGGGCTTCCATTTTGGTAGGTCGGCACAATCCGCCGTAACTCTTCAGCGATCGTAGGATGACCTGACTCGACGCAAGCCATAAGACGTTCGATTGCCGCACGGATCTCAGGGAGACTTGGCGTCGAACATTGGGCGATGCGGATTTTCTGATGCGAGGTGGCTGCATGCAGCTCGCCGTCGGCGTGAAGTTCTTCGTACAGCTTCTCGCCGGGACGGATTCCGATGAACTCCAGTTCGACATCCTCGCCAACCCGCAAGCCCGACAAGCGAATCATGTCTTCTGCAAGGTCCGCAATTCGGACGGGATCGCCCATGTCCAGGACGAAGATTTCGCCGCCGTTTCCCATGGCACCAGCCTGAATGACAAGCTGCGACGCTTCGGGAATGGTCATGAAGAATCGTGTCATGTCGGGATGTGTCACTGTGACAGGACCGCCTTTGGCAATCTGCTCGCGAAAAATGGGAATCACACTGCCCGCCGAATCCAACACATTCCCGAATCGCACCGTGACGAAGCGGCAGCGCGATTTCGCAGCAAGTGCCTGGACATATAGTTCAGCAACTCGCTTGCAGACTCCCATCACACTTGTCGGGTTTACCGCCTTGTCCGTTGATACCATGACGAATGACTGGACGTGGTGTTGATGCGCTAGGTCGGCAAGCAATCGCGACGTCAGCGTGATGTTCTTGATCGCCTCGCCAGGGTTTGCTTCCATGAGTGGGACGTGCTTGTAGGCAGCCGCATGAAAGACGATGTCGGGCTTGTGATCACGGAAGATTTGGGTCATCCGCAAACGATCGGCGACATCAGCGACACAGACTTCGAGTTTCGTATCGGGATTACCTTCGCGAAGCTCGCGTTCGAGAAAGAACTGGCCCGTTTCCGATTGATCGACCAAGACGAGCTTGCTTGGCGAGAAGTGAAGAAGCTGGCGACAGATCTCCGATCCGATGCTACCCGCGCTACCGGTGACCAGAAGAACTCGACCGTCCAGCCATTTCTGCAATTCGAACATGTCAAGTTCAACAGGATCGCGACGCAGAAGGTCTTCAATGGAAACTTCTCGCGGGCGGAGATCAATGTTGCCGCTGAGCAGCTGTTCATAGCTCGGCAACACCTTGACACTTACCCCACAATCGCGGACCGTGCCAATCAACTCCCGAACTTGCTGGCCTGACAACTCGCCTGCTGCGATCAGCACTTCAGCCACGTCTCGCTGCGTCGCAAGGTGGCAAATCTGGGACAAATCGCCCACGATCGGCACGCCGCTGATACTTCCGGCGGGACGCGCTCCGTCTTCTGAAATGAACCCGACGACGTTGTAAGCGAGCTTTGGGTTCCTCCGGATCGCTCGCAACAAAGCTTCGCCAGCATCGTTCACGCCGACGATGAAAACGGGCGCGTGTTGTGTCAACCACCGGCCAACGTGAACATGCTCTTTAATCAAGCGAACCGCACACCGCAGGCAACCAACGACCAGGATGGTGATTCCCCAATCCATGAGGAAAATACTGCGGGGAACACTAAAGCCCGAAAGAAACAGGTAATCGATGACCGCCAACAGAAGTGAACTCACCGTCGTTGCTTTGCCGAGGACCACGAGATCATGCAGCGAGACGTAGCGGTTCCAGCTTTGATAGATTCGAAAGGAGAGAAAGACGACGGTTTTCGTCGCGACCGCAACGACAAGCGTGATGGCCGCGTTACGAAACTCATCGCTCGTCAGACCACCATCAAAGCGAAGCCAATAGGCCAAAAAGTGGATCGCCGCGAAGACCGGCAGGCCGATGGAAGCCAGAACCAAAACGCGGGTACGACATCCGAGAGTTCCCAATCGAGAAGTGGTGGGATTTCGTAGGGTAATCATTGGAGCGGCCACTGCCTCCTCAGGCACCTATTCCTCGCATCGAACCCGTTTTGGCGGGGTGGGATAGTAGCCAAACGGGTGCTGCTCAGCAAGGTAGAAAACTAGTTAGCGATTGCCCGTCGATTTCTTTGCCTGCTAGCAGTTGCTATCGTGCCACGCCAAACGGGAATTCGATGTTCGAGCCGGGGCGTGTTTGCTCCGGACTATACTCAACGCGGGAAGCAATGACACATTTGGACTGCGGTGACTTGTCGCCGCTTTGGTCTGTGGCGAAGCCACTTTCTTTCGGCATCACGCACGGAAAGCGGCTCCGCCGCGAAAGAAAGCGGTGACAAGTCGCCGCAGTCCAAATGCCTCACTCGCCACCGCGCGAAGTATAAGTGCCTCTGTGGCGAGCACACACGTTCTCTTAGAGTTCGGCGAGGGAGTCCTCGACAGCGACTTCGCCGTTTTCAAATGCATCGTATACGCAGTCAACAGCCGTATCGTCCTCACTGGTGGACAATCGTCCGGCGACACCAAGTCGGCGATAGTGCCGAGCGGCGTCGCTCGCATCGTAATCTGCGAAGAAGTGAACTCGGCTCGTAACGAGAGTTTCATCCTTGACGGATTCATGAGAACGCTGCGTCGATGCCAACACATGGTCACGCGCCAGCGCGCGCTGTGATGCTGAGTTGTAATGGGAGTAAATCGCGATGGAATTACGGGTATCGACAACGGTGATCGCGTCTTCGACTTCGAATGTCGCGGAACTTGCGATCGTGACAGCATCGCTGCTGCTCATACTCGGGGCGTCGTGCAGCTTGCTCGGGTCGGCGTGAAAGCTGGCGTCGAGCTTGGCAATCAGCGTGCTGGAAGCGGCATTGGTCTGGCTGCCGTTCCAACGGTAAAGGCTGCCGTTGCCGGTCATGAAGTACCATTGGCCGTTGGTGGATGTCATCCACTTCTCGCCCAGCTTGGCCCAATTTTGATAGTAGTCGCCGGTCGAACGCAGTCCGAGTTGCTGGTCGAGTTCGTAGGCTCGTTTCGCGAGCGCGTTGCCGGCGGACGTGCCGCCGCCCGTTTCGTTCTTTCCTTGGCCGGCATCCGCCGACTTGCTACCGCTGCTGCCATTCGAACCGCCCTGATTGCCCGTGTTGGACCCAGTATCCGCTGGCGGGTCCGTCAGTAACGTCGGATCTTTGTGGAAGCTGGCGTCGAGCTGGGCGACCTTCGGACTTGCGATGGCCGTGGCCTGATTGCCGTTCCAATCGTAAAGCGAGCCGTCCGGTGTGATGAACACCCAACCGAGCTTGTCGCTGCGGAACCACTTCTCGCCGTGCCCGGCCCAGTTTTCGTAGTATTTGCCGTCCGTGGTGAATCCGTATTGCGAGTCCAATTCGCGGGCGCGAGCCGCCAGCGTCGACTCGGCTCCCGACTTGGCATCGTTTGCTCCGCCCTTCGTATCTTTTGCGGACTCGCTACCGCCGTTGGTTGCTCCGCCACCGGAAGTCGCCGGGGCCTTGGCATCGTACAGCTTGCTCAAGTCCGCGTAGTAGCTCGCATCGAGCTTGGCGACTAAGGTTCCCGTGGCTTTGCCGGAACCGACCCATTTGTAAACCTCGCCGCTGGGACGAATGAAGTACCAGCCGTCGCTGCCCTGCAACCACTTCTCGTTCGTGCCGCCCCAATTCAAGTAGTCTTTGCCGACGAATTTTAAGGCCTTGGCTTGGTCCAGGTCATAGGCCGCCTTGGCGAGTGGGTCGACCTTGGCTTCGCCTTCGCCAGCCGAGCCGCCACCGCTCGCACTCGCCAGACTGACACTCGCCGCATAGTGACCAACGCCGTCCGTCGTACTCAACGCGAAGGTATACGCTCGGCCAGCGATGACGTCGAGCGTCAACGTATTGCCCGTCAACGAGCCGGAACCGCCGATCACCTTAGCATCGAGCGTCAACTGGTGCGTCGTGTCGAACGAGAAGGTCGCCCGGCCCGTTTGCCCCGCCGTGAACGTGAAGTAGTCGGCGTCCGTGACACTGCCTATGACACCTGCGAACGAGGAGGTGCTGGCAAGCGTTCCCAGCGAGTACGCCGTATTGCTCGTGGAGCCGAAGTCGTCGCTTGGCATCAACGCCTTGATCGCCGCTTCGAGGTTAATCAGGTGATAGCTGGCAGTTGTCGCCGCGTCGTAGACGATGCTCGCCGTACTGCGCAAGTGATCGTAAATCGTATCTTGCGTGATGTTCTGGATGCCGGCAAACTCCATCGCTTGCCGCACGAGGACACTCGCCCCGGCAACATACGGCGACGCCATGCTCGTCCCGCTGGACGTTCCAAAGTCGTTCGGATTGCCATCCGCTCCGAAGACGTGGTCTGGAACGGTACTTGTGATGTTCCGGCCTGGGGCGGCGAGCACACGGGCGCTGCGTTGGCTGAAATCGCTGATCGATCCGTCGTTGTCAACGCTGGCCACTGGCACGACGTAGGGGCTGGCGGCCGGATAGCTCAAACCGGCCGCGTTGGAGTTGCTGAATGAATTTCCCGCGGAAACTGCGATGAAGATCCCGTCCGCTTCGAGCCGGGCGAATTCGTCTTCGAGCGTCGACCAGGTCGGTACACTGTCAGCGTTCCATGTCGTCCCCAGCGACAGGTTGACGGTCGTAATCGGGCTCTCGAAGTCGTTGCGATGATCGTGGACCCACTGCAACGCCTCTTCCACCATGCTGAAGTATCCCGCGCCGTCGTCGTCGAAGACTCGCAGCCCGACCAGGTCGACACCGGAAGCGACGCCGCGATGCGTCGCGTCGGAACTGCCCACGATCCCGGCGACATGCGTGCCGTGAAATCCGGACGGTCCGTCGTCATAAGGGTCGGCGTCCCCCTCGGCGAAATCGTAGCCGCCCACCACGCGATAGCCGCTTCCCAAGCCACCGCCTAAGGCGACATGATCCCACGCGATCCCGCTGTCGATGACTGCGACGGTCTGACCTTGGCCGGAGAAACCGTAGTTGTTGAAGACGTAGTTCACGCCTGTCAAATCGTGGACGTTGCCTGCCGCTCCGCTGACTGCGCCGGCATGGTGCGCGACGCGTTCCTCGGCGATCGTTTCGAGTTGAAAGTCGCCGAGCGGGTTCACCACTTCAGCCGGAGCCAATTCGCTGTAGTGATGCTGGAGTTGCTGCTCCGGGACCAGCGACAACTCGCCGATCGGCTGGGCCGTCAGCGCAAGACGTTCCTCGAAGGTTTCGTACCGCGAACGCCGCTGAAGGGCGCGAGACCGATCGACTGGACGCATAGCAGAATCTCGTCAGGGTTGTAGACCACGATGTCGACCTGGGCGGCAGCAGTTACGCGACGCCGGTCGGATGCCCAGACCTGGGCTAGTGGGGAGGAGATCGCTGGACTGCCACGCGTCCTGGTGTCAGCCACTCAAGAATATATAGGTCAGCAATAGGAATCCGATCCCAGCGGTCCCGAAAAACTAGCGATGGAATGGGCGATTCGTCTGCAGAACCTTCACCATCGGCGGGCGACGTTGGTAAATAACAACGTGCGTTGACATCAGGAATCGCCGTGCGGCATTGAAGGAGGCTGAACGGCATTCGAAGATCCGCCAGAATGTCTCGACTTTACCGCAAAGCCGATCCGACATTGAAGAGAGAGGCTGGACAGTTGGTGCTAACCCACGTCGAAGAAAGCGAAGGAATCGCAACCGTGAACCACACAAGCTTTCTCAAGTTTGCTTATCTTACTTCTTTGTCAAAGCCTTCCCACGAGCGGGCAATTTACCACGCGATCCGCCGCACGGCACCGCTCTCGATTGTCGAGATCGGAGTGGGATTGGGACTTCGAGCGGTTCGAATGATCGCTGCGGCGCAACGATTCCACCGCGACGAACCGATTCGCTATACCGGCATCGATTTGTTCGAAGCACGCACGGGACTCGGCACGGGCCTGCCGCTGAAGCGAGCCCACCAGCAGCTCAAAGCGACGGGTGCCAATGTGCGTGTGATCCCAGGTGATCCGCTGTCGGCACTGGCTCGATCCGCAAACGGATTACAGAGCACCGATTTGTTGGTGATCGCGGCGGATCAAGACACCCAGTCGCTGACAAACGCTTGGTTCTACGTGCCCCGAATGCTTCACGACAAGTCGCTCGTACTTATCGAGGACGTCTCCGGCTCCCAACCACGTTTCCGTTCGTTGACTCCAGAGCAGGTCGAGAAACTGGCCGCCAGTTGTGCTAGCACGCGGCGCGCGGCGTAAGGAACTGTGGGCAAACTAATCCCCGGAGGGGGGAATTGGGAGGGCGAGGCTCCCGCCGAG
>JAQBZB010000360.1 GCA_027622275.1 Planctomycetota bacterium
GGCCATGGCCGACTTCGCACGCCCGCATCCCTTGCCGTTTTTACTGGACGGTCGCCGTCAACCGTGAAGGCGAGACGGTCGTGCTCCGGCCCAGGCAGTTGGTGCTGGCAACGGGCATGTCCGGCATGCCAAATGTTCCGCGGATCCCTGGGGCCGAGACGTTTCAGGGAACGCAGCTGCATTCCAGTCGGTTCCGCGGCGTCGACGACTACCGCGGCAGGAATTGCGTCGTGCTGGGTTCCAACAATTCTGCTCACGACATTTGTGCCGCTTTGTGGGAGCAGGATGCGGACGTCACGATGATTCAACGCTCGTCGACACACGTCGCCAAATCCGACACACTCATGGAATTGGGGTTAGGTGGTCTGTATTCGGAGTCCGCCGTCAAGGCAGGCATCACGACCGACATCGCCGACTTGCTGTTCGCCTCGATTCCGTATCGAATCATGCACACGTTCCATATTCCCGTCTATCAGGAAATCGCCAAGCGCGATGCCGACCTGTACGAGAGTCTCGCGCGTGCTGGATTTCTGTTGGATTTCGGGGACGACGGTTCGGGGCTGTTCATGAAGTACCTGCGACGCGCGTCTGGCTACTACATAGATGTGGGTGCCTCGGAGTTGATTGCTGACGGCAGGATCAAGCTGCACAGCGGCGTTAGCATCGAGCGAATCAAAGAAGACTCCGTGGTGCTGACCGGCGGCACCGTCTTGCCGGCCGACTTGATCGTCTATGCCACGGGCTATGGATCGATGAACGGCTGGGCGGCCCGGCTCATCTCGCAGGAAGTCGCTGACCGGGTGGGGAAGTGCTGGGGGTTGGGCTCCGACACCACGAAAGACCCCAGTCCGTGGGAAGGGGAATTGCGAAATATGTGGAAACCGACGCAGCAGCCGGCGTTGTGGTTTCACGGCGGCAATTTGCACCAATCGCGTCACTACTCTCTGTATCTTGCCTTGCAGATCAAGGCGAGACAGGAAGGAATTCCGACACCGGTCTATGGCATTAGCGAAGTTCACCATCGGCTCTAGTGCATCCTCCATGCTAAGAACTGGGGTAGCTGCCGTCGCCAGACGGCGGAAATCCACGCTCTGGCGAGCGTAGCTACCCATGAATTAAGGCTGGACGAAGCACTAGTGCTTTGTGACGGCTAGGAATTAGCGTGCCACTGGCTCTGCCAGTGCTCCGGACGGTCGCAGCTCTTTTTGCAGCCAAACGCGGGCGGCTGTAACTCTCTGGCTATGCCTCGCGATAGAAACGGGGGGCGCGGCGTGCTACAATCGCGGCCGGCTTGCAAACTATCTGGATCGCCGCCCGCCCCGTTCCCAATTGATCCGCAACAGGAGATTGCCATGACCATCCGCCGTTGCCTTGTCGCCCTCGCTATCGTGTCGTTCGCTGTCGTGTTTCACCTCGCCGTCGTCGAGGCCGCGGACGAGCCAGCGAAAGACGAAGTGGTCAAGTACGCCCGATTCAGGGTGAATGACAACATCACCTTCGGCATCGTCGAGGGAGACAACGTTCGCGAGATTTCCGGAACGATATTTGGTGAATGGACAAAGACCGACACAGTGCATGCGCTGGCCGACGTGACGTTGTTGGTTCCCACGCGGCCCCAGCATGTGTTTGCGATGGCGGGCAATTACAAGAGCCATCTGCAGGACGCCGAGATCCCGCCGAAGTTCCGCATCCCGCAGCCGTTCTTCAAGAGTCCTTCTTCGCTGGTGCGGCACGAAGGCTGGATCATCATTCCCAAAGACGCCACCGAGCAGGTGCACTTCGAAGCGGAGATGGTGGTCGTGATCGGCAAACGAGCCCGCAAAGTCTCCAAAGAGGATGCGCTCGATTACGTGTTAGGTGTCACGTGCGGCAACGACGTGAGCGAGCGGTACTGGCAAAACGACGAGGAGAACAAGGACGTGCAATGGTGGCGAGCCAAGGGAGCGGATACGTTCGGCCCATGCGGACCGTTTATCGTCGCTGGGCTGGACTACGACGATCTGCTCCTCACGTTGCGGCTGAACGGCGAGGTCAAGCAGGAGGAACGGACCAGTCAAATGATCCACGACGTGGCCACCCAGGTGAGCTTTATCAGCAAACATGTCACATTGCTTCCGGGCGACCTCATCTTCACAGGCACCAGCGGGAAGACTTCGGCGCTCCATCCGCGCGACGTAGTCGAAGTCGAACTACAGGGCGTGGGAATCCTGCGTAATCGCGTGGGCCGGGAAAAGTAGGCGGAGCACCTTGATCGGATCCTTACGCACCGAGCATCAATGCGATGCACACCTCCGTCAGACGGTGCAGCTGATCAATCGGCATCGATTCCTCATTGGTGTGGATGTCGCGGTAGCCGACCGATACCACAATGGCCGGGAGCCCTTTTTCGTTGAGTTCATTAGCGTCGCTGCCGCCGCATGTCACCGAGCACCAGGGATCCAGCCCGGTCGAGCAGATCGCCGATTCGGCGCGACTGACAATGGGATCGCTCGGCGCAAACCGGAACCCCGCAGTCCCGCCAACCGCCTCGGCTTCGATGCTGCCCCCGAAGGCATCGGCGGCCTGACGGCAGTATCAGTAGACGCAAGCAATCATGACAGAACTGGTGCAAGGAGGCCGTGCCTTTAGCTCGGTCCAAGAACTGATTCATGAGGCTGTTGCGACGAAGCTGATCGATCCTTAAACGGTCAAGATGATTACCGTTCCAACTCGTGCATGGGGAGAGCGGACTTCGGAAAAACATGCGAAGAGAAGCAAATTGCATGTTCTTGCGAGTCACGGCTTGGAAATGACTCCCTCAAGTGAAACGCATCCGTGCGGGCCGTAGATGCCAGATCCCCACTTGGCGTCTTTCAGCGTTGCGAGCTTGTCCGCCTTATCTGCCAGGGATCCGGTGAGAGGACAACTTGCCGACAGAGCTCCGTCCTGGCGAATCGACATCTCACGTTCGCGGATGCTGAACTCGAGCTTTGTCGGGCCATCCGTCCATTTTGTCGATACGGACAAGTGACCCGGCATCGTGGCGCGATAGACCTTTCCATAGGACTTCCATTTGTCGGGAGCCAGAAACGAGTACTTCCCGGGCTTCCATTCGTACGGCGACTTCGCAGAAGTCGCGATGAAAAGATCCGTTCCGCTGGGAATCAAGCTCGTGACGCGCTGGCCCCACATGTTCTGTGGCGAATTCTCGCGATTCTCGACATCGTAGGGGTGTGTGATGTCCGATGAGAGTTCCGGGTGAGTAAACATTCGCCGCACAAAAATCCATTGACGCCTGTCGGTGTTGTATCGCCAGACTTCTCCCCAGGGCCAGACGCCGACCATCAGGTCCCCACCATAGATGGCGGTAGTCTGTGCTTCACGTGCGCCGCTCGAGACTCCCTTGAGCACAGGTGGCCAGCCCTTCTGGTCGGTGATCTTTTCACCGTCGTACTCAAATACTCGGCCCGTGGGATACTGCCCCATCAGCAGCCGGTCATGGAAGGCCAGCGTCGAGTAGAGTTGATAGCTGACATCGAGCTTCGGCTCGAGAAGCATCTTCCAGGCGCCGTCTTCGAAGACATAAAAGCCGCCGATATTCGACCCGGTGACGATCTGATCGCCCAGCTGACCCCAGGCGAATGTCGTTTCGCCTACAACCGGCAACCGCAGCACAACCGCCTTTGCGAGATCGACCTCGTTCTCTGCCGGCGTCCATGGACAGGCGTAAAGCCGGCTGAAGCCATCTTCGTCATTCTTGTAGAAGCGGTATGCCCGTTCTTGCCTGTTGACGTGATAAAAACAGAGATAGCCGTTGGCGTAGAAAAACAGTTGGTAGTTGCCCGTCGTCGGTGGCTCGAGAATTGGCTTGTCGTTCCATGTCACGCGGCTGTCGCCAAACGCCAGCACACCGTTGTTGACAGTCATGGTCTCGTCCGTTCCACCGCGGCTGACAGCGCGATCCCAATTCCGTGTCTTCGCGTTCCAGGACCGTAAACCTCCGTAAGTCGAGAAGATCGTTCCGTTCCGTTCAAAGACGTAGGCGCCAGCGAGATTGTCCGTCGGCCGTGGCAGTTCTTCGACTTTCATTTCACGTTGACCGTCGGTCGGCCGGATGAAGAACTGCACGGCGTGCCGGTCGGCGCGGTATCGCGTGTTGTTAGCGTTCTGAAAACCAGCACCAACAACGAGCGATCCATCGCTGCTGGTGGCTTCGAACAACGAGCCAAAACATTGACCAAGATCTTGTCCGCGGTCGATCGTGAGCACGACTGTGGTCCCGGGGGTCGTAGCTTCATCGGCAGCAGCACCAAGGGGCTGGCTGGCTACCGTGATAGCCAGAAAACAAGCGAAATACATTGTTGTAGTCTCACTCCCTGAATTGAAACGCATACAGTTTGCAATCGCGCATGTGAAAGCGAAGGCGGATTGTGCTTTCGGCCAGAGAGCTTAGGTCACGGCCAGCCTTCCAGGCAACCGGCATCCGCACCGAGTTCCCGTTCACTGGGATCGCCTGAGCTGCGGCGTAACTCTCTATTGGATCCCCAGCCGCGTCGAGTATCTCGACACGCACGCTCCCACCACCGCTCGTCTCCACATTCAACTCGAGTGTCCGTCCGGCGAACACGATCGGAGGCGTGGTGATTTGCCCACCGGCATAGCTGGCGTCTGCGGAAACAAATCCGTCCAAACGGAGTACCGCGCGGCCGATCCCGGATTGATGGTCGCCGCCCGCCGCGGGGTCGACAACGCCGTCGTGATCGCGGTTGGTACCGACATAGTAGATCCACAGCTCATCTCCCATGCGCACCGGATCGGGCATCGCCCAAACGAAGCGCGAATCGAATCTGCCGTCCGGCCCAGTGGGCATGAACGGCTTTCGCTCGCCAACTCGCCGAAAGCTCTTACCATCGCGACTCACCGCCAAACGGACGTCAAAGCTCGACGGACCGAGCCCCTTCGCGCCGGCTCGTTCGTACCAATGCCAATAGGCTTGCGTGAGCATGATGTAGACGTCGTCGGCCTCGCCGTATCGAAATACATCGGCGCCGTAGTAGTCGACGGGAGTTTGGCCCGTTGGAGTCAGATGCGTTGCCCGATCGGTTTCGTCCGGCTCCATCACAATGGTTTGACGATCCCACTGGCGTAGATCGTGCGATTCGAGTCGCCGGACCGTCCGGTATCGACGCTCGCGATTCTCGTTCTGGGCCCAGTAGCGCGTGAACAGTGTGTATCGCTCAATCGCCGGATCCCAAAATACGATGCTTTGCGTGTCCCATCCGCCGGGGCCAGGTTCAAGCCGCGTGAACCTTTTCCACCGTAGCCCGTCTGGCGAGCTGTGCATATGGAACTGCCCAGTTGGGTAGACTTTGGCTTGTGTCTTGTAGCGATGTTCGGGCTCGGCTTGGGGATCGATCCAGACGGCACAACCGCCGATCACGCCAGGTAGGACGATGTTGTTGGCCTGCGATCCGTCCACTTCATGCAGGCCAAGTTTCGGCTTGGTGAAATGCAAGCCATCCTTGGACTCGGCGTAGCAGACGCGCCGGTTGTGGTCATATGGTCCGTCGCCCGTTGGCTGGACCAGATCGTACCAAATGCGGGTCTTGCCATCCGCGCGAAGGACACTGGAGTAGACCGCGATGTGCGCGCCTTCTTCCCAAGGTTGGTCGGCCTGCAGCAACACAATACCGTCGCGCCGCGGTGGGTTCATCACCAACTCGACGCCGTCGCTCGATTCAATGAAATGCTGGTCGATAAACAATTGTTTCGTCGAACCGACGTCGATCGGGGAGTCGAGTTTGTTCGCTGCTAGATACGTTTGACCTTCCTCCGCCGAGGCGATCGCACTGGCGGAAATGAGCATCAAGACAACGCAGTTGTGAAGCCGCGCGGTGCCATAACTCGCCCGGCCTGTGAAGAATATTCGGCGACTCGGCATATCGTTCTCTCCAGGAATACGTGGTAGCTCGGATAGGATAGCTTGCTTCTTGCCTTCACGGATGGCGCAAGAACAGATAGTACAATCGGAGCGATGGAATATCCACTTGCAAACACCTATCGCTGCAAAAAGTGATCCAGAGTGAGGGTCAATCTGCATGGCACTTCAGTCTTCATGGTTTCGGAATGATCACTCGTTTCGCAACTCTGCGACGATCTGCCTCCCAGATTATTTTGAGGTTTGACAAGGCGCAGAAACTTTCCTTTCTGCTGCTTGGCGCTCGACAAACTTGGAAAAACGCCGTAGGATCGTCCAGGAATACTGATAGTAAACTGCGGAAGGATGTCGCCAATGATTTCGGCGACAGAGTCTCTTGGACGGAGTCCAAGTTTTCTAAGAAAAGTACGCGCATCACCTTTGAGAAGGTGTGGGTGAACAGTCTTGGGGCCACATTCACCGTCGGCTGGAAGGAAGGCATTCGCTTCTCCACCGTAACCAAAAGGGGCCACGTTGCTGCCGTCAGCCAACCTGATGATCTCTACGTTCCGCAACGCGCCATCATCGTCGGACCAAAGGCTCGGATTCTTCAAAAGAACTTTGTACAAACGCGAGTGCCAAGCGACACTCTGCGTCTTCAGAAAGTCTTCATCGAGCCCTCTCGGCAGGTCATCAGCATCGAACTCATACACATCCACTTCACCACGAAGAAAAGTGTGAAGTCGCTTCGTGATCTTCTTGTCTGCTGTGATGTCTGGTGAAATCCATTCGCGTCTTTCATCGGAGCGAAGAAGCGTCGTCAACTGCTCTGAATTGAACAAACTCGCCAATTCTCGTCCGCGCACCAAGACTCCACTTGAACCGCTCACGAAAATCTTACCGAGGCCAGGAATCAAAGGCTGCTTCTTTAGTGCTTGAAGCACAGCATCGAATACTGGCAGGAACAACTTGCCCGTATCGGTCTCAAAATCTTCTCTTTCCAAGGGCATCGCATCCAATGCTGACACCGACAGCAAACCCAGCTTCTTGAGTTTGGAAAGTGATTCGACAGCTAGCTTCCCGACTTCTTTGACCAAGCTCTTGTTCCACTTGTCTTCCTTCTTGATGTTGTCGCGGCTAGGTGTAAGCCGAAACGGTCCCTGCACGAGGAAGCCAAGATTCGTCTGAAGGTCGGTAGCAAAGTAAACGCAAAGAGGAGAATCCTTTGTTCGCTGAATCTGGCCACGACGATTCTGTTTGTCCTGCTGAAGTCGATATGCGATTTGCACCTTGCCAGACGACGTGCCGTTTCCCTCCACGGCCCGCGAGAACAACAGCCATTCCTCTCGCTCCGCAGGATTATCGTTTTCCTCGCCGACGAGTGAGACACGATTCACATCTGCGGTGTCTTCTTTTGAAGTTCGCACATAGCGGCCTGAACCGCCGCCGTCGACGCGCCAATCAATCTCTTTAAGCTGACTCAAGAACAACAGGGTGCTCGAACCGAGCGAACGAAGGCGATCAGAAATGACACGGTGACATTCGCTGGCGGTGACGTCAAGGTGGTTGAAGGGGAGATAAAACAGAGTCTCTCCGTCTGTGGTGGCGCGTTTCTCGACTTCAATCGGTCGCACAAACTTTTCGATGGCGAATGACTCATTTCCGGAGTGAACTTCCGGACGTTGAGAGAAACCGTAAACCGACTTGAAACCGATTCCGAAATGACCGATGGCATTCGGATTGTCTTGCTTGCTGCTACGGGCGATGTCACAAATCGCTCGGATATGTTTTTCCGCAAACGGAATCCCGAAATGGCGGAATTCAAGCCGGTCGTCGAACAAGACGAATTTCGCTGCTCGTGGGAAAACTACTCTTGTGGCCAGACTATCCCGCTCTTTCAAGGCGTCTTCTGCATTCTGAAGCAGCTCATAGACGAAATGCGCTGGATCGCTGTAGAGGTCGGACAGAAATGTACGGCCAAGTCTCCCTACCCCTTTCCCGTACTCGACGTAGTTTTCGCGGGCAATTTGTTCGTAATCGAACGGCATAGTTAGAGTCCGAAAGTGTCAGGTACAGTATTCCGGGCGATCCCAATGGGCAACGCTATTTCGTTTTGCCCGATGGCGGCGACGAGTAGCAGAGCGAACATTTTGAAACCCCGTTGTTGTTCCTGCGAGTGTACCGAATGAAGCCGGCGAATGCCAAGAAATAAAATCGGCCCGTCAAGGTGGGGCAGAAACCTCGATGGGCCTATCTCGGCAGGTGGGGCAGAAACCTTGCCGAGCTGCGAACAGTCTACCATCGGGCGAACTGCCGACGCAATCAGCCGAGGACCGAGACCGCTTTGCTAGTCACATTACCCACCACAGATGCCGCAGGGCTTACCCTCTGTTGGCCCACAAAGGCGACCTTTCTTGGTCTTCTGAAAATGCTCGCAGCGTTGGTT
>JAQBZB010000361.1 GCA_027622275.1 Planctomycetota bacterium
CCGCCACGGATTTGCCAGCACGTGAACATGATTCCCGTGGCGGCTGGAAGCCACCACTACGGCAGTTGACAGTTTTGATTACTCAAAATATAGTATTTGCATATACGAAACTATTCCGTCTCTGACGTAAGTTATTTTGAAATGGAGGTTTGTGTGCCACGCTCCCGGTTAATTTTGTTAATGGGTCTGTTTTTGCTTAGCGGATGTAATCAGCCTGTCCAGTCAGATGGGGACGTCGGCTCACCCCGCACGAACGCTTCGACAGAATCCCCGACACGGACTTATCCCTATCAAATCGTCACCACGAGCGGGATGGTGACGGATATCGTTCGCCAAGTCGCAGGGGACAGAGCGACAGTCACTGGCCTGATGGGAGAAGGCGTCGACCCACATCTTTACAAGCCGACGCGAAACGACGTCAAGCAACTGCTGGGTGCTGACGTCGTCTTTTATTCAGGGCTGATGCTGGAAGGGCGGATGGGGGACAACTTCACGAGCCTCGCAAGAAATGGCAAGCCGGTTTATCCGATCACGGAAGAGATCGATCATGAATTCCTGCGGGAACCAGCCGAGTTCGCAGGGCATTTCGATCCCCACGTTTGGATGGACGTCAGTGCGTGGAGCCAGTGCGTGGCTTTTATTGCGAAGGCACTCGGGGAATACGACACGGCGAACGCGGACTTCTACATCACCAATGCGGCAGCGTATCGGGAACAACTAACGGGGCTTGACGATTATGCCCGACAATCGATCGCGACGATCCCGCAAGATCGGCGAGTTCTGGTCACCGCCCACGACGCATTCGGGTATTTTGGGCGTGCCTACGTCATTGACGTTCGTTCGGTCCAGGGGCTCAGCACCGAGTCGGAAGCCGCCGTTCGGGACATCAACAATCTAGTTGAGTTCGTTGTTACCAATAAGATCCCGGCGATCTTCGTCGAGTCGAGTGTCTCCGAGAAGAATGTACGAGCAATCATCGAAGGCGCAGCTCAACAAGGTTGGGATGTCAAGATCGGCGGTGAATTGTTCTCCGACGCAATGGGCAAACCGGGAAGTTACGAGGGGACATACATCGGCATGATCGACCATAACGTGACCATCATCACACGATCGTTGGGCGGCGAAGCTCCCCAAGGCGGGCTGAACGGAAAGCTGCAACCATGATTCGCTCGGTCCTGACCCAGCCATCGCGCTCGAAGATCGAGAACGAGCATCCCGCCTCCTCGCCTCTCTCGATCCATGACATGACCGTCGCCTACCATCGCAAGCCGGTGATTTGGGACATCGACTACACCGCGCCGCAGGGAAAGCTGGTGGCGATCGTCGGCCCCAACGGGGCTGGGAAGAGTACGCTCATCAGTGCCGTACTCGATCTTGTCCCGAAAGCCTCCGGCGAAGTGCGAGTGTTCGGTGAGGAATACCACAAGCAACGTAATCGCGTCGGTTACGTTCCCCAGCGGGAAAGCGTTGACTGGGATTTTCCCGTGAACGCGTTGAATGTTGTTGCGATGGGACTTTATCGCAAGATCGGTTGGTGCTTGCCGGTGATGCGGCGGCACCGGCAAACGGCGATGGAAGCACTCGATCGTGTCGGCATGGCCGATTACGCAAAGCGACAGATCAGCCAACTCTCGGGCGGCCAGCAGCAACGCGTCTTTCTGGCGCGGGCTCTCGTCCAAGACGCGGACCTGTACTTGATGGACGAACCGTTCGCGGGCGTCGACGCATCGACGGAGCGAGCGATTGTTGAGATTTTGCGAGAACTGCGAGAACGCGGCAAAACAACCCTCGTCGTGCATCACGACTTGCAAACAGTCACGGAATATTTCGATCACGTGTTGCTGCTGAACATGCGACTGGTCGCGACCGGTCCGACGAGCGAAGTGTTCACGCGAGAGAACCTCCGCAAGACGTATGGCGGCAAACTCGCGCTGCTCGATCAAGTGGGACATAAGATGACACTCGGAGAGAGTGCCAGATGAACTCGGTTCCGACACGGATCGGCTTCGCTCTCGTCGTTGTCGCAGTCTGGTTTGGTAATCCTTCCGGTGCCGCTGCCGAGCCACCGCACGACACACATCCCTCGCGTGCGACAGCCCGGTCGCTATCTCGCGACCGGTTGGAATGGCCGTCTTGGGACGACGTCACGCGAACACTCTTGCTGCGCGATTACAATACGCGGATCGTCGCAATTGGTACGACGATGCTGGGCGTCGCGGCTGGCATCGTAGGCGTCTTCACGCTGCTCCGCAGACGCTCGCTGTTGGGTGACGTCATCAGCCACTCGACGCTCCCGGGAATCGCGATTGCGTTTCTTGTGATGGAGGCGATCGAGCCCGGCGGCGGCAAGTGGCTCCCCGGTTTGCTAATCGGTGCCTGGCTGGCGGGGCTGGCTGGAATCGTTTGTACCAAGCTCATTCTGCGATTTACACGGATCAAAGAAGACGCGGCGTTAGCAATCGTGTTGAGCGTTTTTTTCGGTGCCGGGATGGCGTTGTTCAAGGTCGTGCAAGACATCCCGAGCGGCAGCCAAGCTGGCTTGAACCACTTCATTCTCGGCAAAACGGCATCGATGGTCCTTGCTGACGTGTGGATCATTGCAGAAGTATCGCTCGCCATCGTCGTGATCATTGGCTTGCTGTACAAAGAGTTTACGTTACTCAGCTTTGATGACAAATTCGCGGCGTCACAGGGCTGGCCGATATTTCGACTGGACCTGTTGCTCATGTTGCTTGTTGCCGGAGTCACCGTCATCGGGCTGCAAAGTGTTGGCTTATTACTGGTGGTCGCGATGCTCATCACGCCGGCGGCTGCCGCCAGGTTTTGGTCGGATCGGCTTGGACGAACGACTCTGATTGCGGCCCTGTTGGGAGGCAGCGGTGCGTTCTGTGGCGTCCTGATCAGTGCGATGTTCCCCCGTTTGGCAGCCGGCCCGGTGATCGTGTTGACAGGCGTCTGTTTCTTTCTCGTCAGCATGTCATTTGGAGTGCGGCGAGGTGTCGTCGTACGCGTTGCCATGCACCGGCAGCTAAAGGCCGCCGTTGGCCGCCAGCATATCCTGCGGGCTTTGTTCGAATTCCTTGAGCCACAGTGCAATCCGACGGCACCGATGAGCGCCCAGCTTGTGAACCACATCGTTTCCGCAAGCGATTTGCAGCCGATGCGATCGTGGACGCCCAAACGGTTGCGCCGCCTGCTGCGGGTGGCAGAGAGGTCCGACTTCATCGCGGCGGTTCGAGCGGGCGGATACCGATTAACGACGCGAGGTGCCGAGCTGGCTCACCGCGTCGTCCGGAATCACCGTTTATGGGAACTCTACTTGATCGAATATGCCGACATCGCCCCGAGCCACGTCGACCGTGATGCCGACGACATCGAACACCTTCTGGCACCCGATATCGTCGAATCGTTGGAACAGCTGCTTTCACAGCGATATCCGCACATGACGGTGCCACCGAGTCCGCACGCGATCGATGCGACATCCGAATTGACGACGTAGCGAAGTGCTCCATGAACCAATCCACCACAATCAGTCCGAACGACTCGAAGCGACGATGGGGTTACGCACGTGTCAGCGTCGTAAGCCTCAGCCTGATCGCGTTAGCGGTTGCCTCGCTGGCACTGCGCCGCGTGATGATCGCGAAGGAATGGGATTCGAACGATACCTGGACCGTCGCGACTGCCGCACTCGCCGCCATGGCGTGCGCGCTTCCGGGCGTCTTCCTCGTCATGCGCCGCCAAAGCATGATGGGCGACGCGCTGGCTCACACGACGCTGCCAGGCATCGTCGTCGCATTTCTAATCGCCCACGCGATGCAGCAGGCGGGTTGGATCTCCTCGGCGACTTACGATTCGTGGCGGCATGCAGCCATGTTTTTCGGGGCGCTCGTGATTGGCGTTGTGTCAGCCATCTTGACCGAATGGGTTCAGAAGCTGGGACGGGTCGAAGCAAGTGCGGCCTTGGGAGTCGTGTTCACGACATTGTTCGCCGTTGGACTTCTGCTCATCCGGTTGAAGGCGGACCAGGTCCACATCGACCCGGACTGCGTGCTGTACGGAATTATCGAGACGACCGTGATGGACACGATCCCGAATGCGGACGTACCGCGAGCCGCGGTGGTGAACGGTCTTGTACTCCTGGCAAACTTGTTGCTGGTTGCCATTTTCTTCAAGGAGCTGCGAATCAGCGCGTTTGATCCCGCGATCTCCACCGCGATGGGCATCAACGCCCAGGCGATGCACTACGCCCTAATGGCTGTCACCGCGGCGACACTCGTCTCCGCCTTCGAAAGCGTCGGGAGCATCCTTGTCATCGCGATGCTGATCGCGCCGGCGGCAACGGCACATCTACTTACCGATCGCCTCGACCACTTGATCGCCATCAGTCTCACCGTCGCGGCACTGAGTGCGTTTATGGGGCATCTCATGGCGATCACGCTCCCTGCCATGGTGTTCACTCCGCTTGGGTATCCCGAAGTCGTCGACACCAACACGGCGGGGATGATGGCCGTGGCGGCTGGTGGTTTGTTCGTCGTGGCGGCTCTATTCGGTCCACGCTACGGCGTCGTTAGCAAAGCGATCGATCAAGCCCGGCTCACCCAATCCATCATTGCCGAAGACATTCTCGGTCTGCTTTATCGTTTGGAAGAAGAGTCTGGCACGGCCGCGTTGGCGATCAATCAGCTGACGGCCATGATCGGCGGACGCACTTGGCCGACTTACTTCGCCGTGCGGGGACTCGCTTCGAGTGGCGATGTGGCGACGCGAGGAAACAACTGCGAGTTGTCTGATTCCGGGCGGGAAAAGGCCAAGCGGCTCGTGCGGGCGCACCGCTTATGGGAGAGCTACATGGCCAAGCATTTCGATTTGCCGGCCGATCATCTTCACGAGACAGCAGCGCTCGTGGAACATTTTCTGGGAGCCGAGCTGCGCGAAGAACTCGCCGCCGAACTCGAAGACACCGCCGAAGACCCCCACGGCCGCTTGATCCCACCGGAACAGGGTTGACCGTTCGAGGCGATGGCCGCTGTGCGAGCGATCTTCAATCCGAGCGCCGCCTGCCACCACGGTTACGACGTGTATGAATCACTCGTTCCCAGTTGCCCGTCTGGGAATGAGAAGGCAACTATGGAGTGCTGTGACTCGTCACAGCTTTCCCATTCTGGGCGCAGCCCTTTTGCGTTGGCGGTCGTCGCGCGAAGAAAAATACCAAAGCGGTGACAAGTCCCCGCAGTCCAAAACTATGGAGTGCTGTGACTTGTCACAGCTTTCCCATTTTCGGGCGCAGCCCTTTCCCCGGACACAACCCAACTACCGGGGCTTTAGATTTAGGTTGCACGCTGTACTGGTTGCTGACCGCTCAGGTTCCTTACGTGGGTGACACGATGGTCAGCAAGGTAATGGCGCATCGCGAGCAAAAGATCCCTTCGCTACTCGCCGCGCGCAGCGACGTGCCGGAGCAACTCGACCGCATCTTTCAATAGATGGTCGCCAAACGACCCGAGGATCGGCAGCAGTCGATGTCGGCCGTGATCGCCGAACTCCAATCACTGGCCACCGAGCCAGTCGTCGCCACCGCAAAACCCGCAGCCGAGAAGAAGCCCGACGATCTATCCGCGTTCTTCGACAAGCTCGCGCGTAAGCCATCTGGCACAATCGCCGACACGCCGCCCACCCACGAAGTCGCCGCCACAATAACGCTTGCACCCGCAGAGCGGCCGCTGAAAGTAGACCGGTCACTCCGTGACCGGAACGCTTCGAGTCACGGAGTGACTCGTCTACTTTCCCACCCGCGCGTTCTCGTCGCCGGCGCACTCGCCGCCCTCGTCCTGCTGGCCACGATCATCATTATCATCCGCAACAAAGAAGGAAAAGAAGTCGCCCGCCTCGAAGTCCCCGACGGCTCGCAAATCGAAATCACGCAAGACCAAAGTAGGATGGGCACTCCTGCCCGTCCGTCAATCGGCGATAACTCCAAGACGACTTCCGCGACGGACGCCGACGGGACGGGCAAGAGTGCCCATCCTACGACCGACCCCGACCGAGCCGCCGCCGAATGGGTGCTCGCACAGAAGACGGCTTCATTCGTACTCGCCCGCGTTCAAATTACAGGTCAACCAGGGCCGGCCAAAGTGATTCAGCGTGGTCAACCGCTTCCCGATCAACCATTCCAAGTGGTCGAGTTTAGCCTTGTCGGCACCGACATCACCGACCACGACCTCGCCCGGTTCCTACCACGGCTGAACAGCCTCATTCGCTTGGATATCTCCGATGGCAAAAGCGTCACCGATGCTTCCGTGGCAACGCTCCGCGAGATCCGAAGCCTCATCTTCGTCGATGTTTCCGGGACGTCTTTGACGCCGCCAGCATGTCTGGAATTGATACGGACGTTGCCGCTGGAGTACCTATCACTTTCAGGACGGAAGCTCACGCCGGAATTGCTCGACCTTGTTTGTGCGACGCCCCGCGTCAAACAGGTCGGCCTCCGCGCATCGACGACCAAGCTCCAACTCGGAATCGTCACGGACGAGCAACTCAAATCGCTGTTCCGCGCGAAGCAGCTTATGTCGTTGCAATTCATTGATGTCACCGCCGACATGGCGACCTGGCGCGAATTGCCGGATAGCCTGCCGAATCTCACCCAACTTCACGTCCAAGGCAAGCACTTCACCGACGCGCACCTGACGGAGTTCGTGCGCTTGGCGAAGCTCGATTACCTCGGACTTATACGCACCGCGATTACCGACGCCGGCCTGCCGGCCCTCTACAACAGCCGCGCGTTGCGCCGCCTGGACCTGACTGGTACCGCCGTCACCGCCGAAGGCGTCGCTGCCCTGCACGAGCGACTCCCGCTCTGCCAGATCACCTGGGACGGCGGCATCCTCGAACCCGAGCCCAAGTAGTCCCAATTTGGAGTGCGGCGACTCGTCGCCGCTTTCCCATGCTGGGCGCAGCCCTTTGGCCCCTGGACCGGCCGCGAGCTCGAAAGTCGCTGCGCGACAGAAAATACCACAGCGGTGACAAGTCCCCGCAGTCCAAAACTTTGGAGTGCTGTGACTCGTCACAGCTTTCCAATTCTGGGCGCAGCCCTTTGGCCCCTGGACCGGCCGCGAGCCTGAAAGTCGCTACGCGACAGAAAATACCACAGCGGTGACAAGTCCCCGCAGTCCAAAACTTTGGAGTGCTGTGACTTGTCACAGCTTTCCCATTGTGGGCGGAGCCCTTTCGGCGACTCGTAGCTTGAAAGTCGCTGCGCGACGGGATAAAAGTAAGCGGTGACAAGTCCCCGCACTCCAAAGAAAGTCCCTGCACTCCAAAGTGGACTCTCGCAATGAACGAAGTCAGCGATCAGCTTCGGCGACGGATATTGGCCCGTGTGGAAAGCATCCCGGCCGATCAATTGCCTCGATTGGCGGACTACATCAGTCTCCTCGAAGGGACCGCGACTCGCGATCAGCCGACATCTTTGCCCGAACCCAATTCGCATTCCGCTCCTGCAACTACGCCAGACTGGCCACACGCGCCGCTGCATCGTGTCAGCAATCACGGCACGTTTATCGTGACGGCCAGTACGCTCCACAAACGGCCCTTGTTTCGCGGCCGGGCGGCTCTCGATCTGTTGCACGATTCGCTGCTGAAGCTGGCGAAACAACATGGCTGGACCTTGGAAGCGTGGGCGGTCTTTCCCAACCATGATCATTTCGTTGCTCACGGAGGCGAATCCGCGTCGAAGTTGGACGCCTTCTTGGCGCACCTGCATGCCGACACGGCGCGCGAACTGAATCTGACTCAATCCGAACCTGGCCGCCAAGTGTGGTTCAACTTTTGGGAAACGGCTTTGACGTATGAGAAGTCGTATCTTGCGCGGCTGGCTTATGTTCATCAGAACCCGGTTCGACATGGCTTGGTCCCCGTGGCGAATCAATATCGTTGGTGTTCCGCGGCGTGGTTTGAGCGCACCGCCTCGGCGGCGCAAGTCAAGACGATCTATGGGTTCAAGATTGACCGCGTGAAGGTACGAGATGATTATGAAGTCGCGATTGCGGATGTAGCGGCGGGCTGAGAATACCACAGCGGTGACAAGTCCCCGCAGTCCACAAACTTTGGAGTGCTGTGACTTGTCACAGCTTTCCAATTCTGGGCGTAGCCCTTTCGCCCGTGGGCCGGCTGATCGCGAGAAAGTCGCTGCGCGACAGAAAATACCACAGCGGTGACAAGTCCCCGCAGTCCAAAACTTTGGAGTGCGGCGACTCGTCACAGCTTTCCCATTCTGGGCGTAGCCCTTTCGCCCGTGGGCCGGCTGATCGCGAGAAAGTCGCTGCGCGACAGA
>JAQBZB010000362.1 GCA_027622275.1 Planctomycetota bacterium
AATCCAACATCCCTGGACTGATCGAAAGGAATTTCAAAATGTTTTGAAATCGGCTATTGACCAAACTTAAGACCGTCGCTGACACCTAGTCCGTCCCTTTGTCAGCGCCGATTTACAGTCCGTCCTGCGCTAACGACTTCAATATCTTCTTTGCGAGCAGCTCATTGATCTCGCGATGTCTCGGCACGGGCTCTGATTTTCCGCTCTTGGGGTTATGATAGATGTCGTGCTTGGCCCCGTCGCGTAAAAGGACACATCCAATACGTTCGAGTTCAGCGACCAAATCACGGCGTTTCATGCTACTTCAAGCTCTTCGACTCTCTTGATGCCTGGAATATCTTCTGCGGAGAACATTTCGTAGAGGTCGCGCAGGTGCTCCTTGAGATCATCTAAGCTATCACCTTGCGTCCAGTGATCGGGGTGAGAATTCAAATGGCCTAAATATCTGCCGTCGGTTTCCTTCCAGTATGTAAACATGGTTTTCATGAGTTGTGAACCTTCACATTTGGGTGCCGAATACGAGCCGATGTTTTTGAGTCGCGATCTACGGTTCCTGGAACGTTTTCTGTTTGTCCTCATCGTTGCTCTGCAACCTCCGCACTAATTCCGTCGGCGGATGCCCGTCGGTATCCGCGCCGAACGTAACGCCACACGCTGACAGGGTAAGCAATAGACCGGAGCAGCGTGTCTTTATCACAGTGCGATACTCCTTGCGAGAGTTTACCTGGCTTGTGGCTTGAAGATAACACAATCGCCTTCTAGTTCAAAATGAAAATCAAGTTTATAGTTTTCCAGGATCTGCCACAGAACCTCTTGGAATCGCCAATCGTCGGCCTCGTTCGGGGCCACCGTCACGAAGAGACCCTTGCAGGAATCGTCCAGGCGGAGATGACGTTTTGGTCCGTCAGAAGGAATCGGATTCGCTGCTTGTATCCCGATATACAACGCTAATGGATTGTCTTTCAGATGATTCGGACCGATCCGAGTGAGATGGCCAAACCCCGCTGCGTGCGCGGCCAGGGCAAACCTAGCCGCCCGACCTAGCTTGTGATCGTCCCCTTGTAACACTCGTCGAATCGTGTCAAGACGCTGTGGCTTCTCCTTGATCACGTCCCCCAGTCGCTCCCAACTCGTCACGAAGAGCTTCCTGCCATTCGCTTCTGTGAGAAGCGGCACTCGGTCGTTGATGGGACCAATCGCGGCCAGCGTTTCACGATCAAGTGAGGCGGGCAAAGCGGACTTTTCCGGTGCCGTCCCAATGAGATGCAAAGTTACGAAAAGCAGCAACGATCCGCATTTCACGTCGAAGTCCTCCAAAAGAGCTAGGGATGATCCACTTGACGGGTTGGAACGACTGGCGAGGGCGTACCGACGTTGGAAGCTTGCGTTGCGCCGAGCCCGGTCACCTTCATTGTGGTGAACTTGCCATTGGCATCAATGGCCCATTCAAGTTTACCCTTTAGTTTAATAAATAGTGTCCCGTGGTTTTTCGCTGGTCCTACATTGAACTGAGCGCCCCACGGATCCCCCGGCTGTTCCGCGTACAGTTCGAACTCATAGGTATTGGTGCCCGACATACTTACGACGAACGACACGCTATAAGTTGGCGGAGTGGCACCGTTGGACACCAGGGGGCTATCTAAAGTTTGGTTGGTCCACGCACCAGCCCCAAGTTTCCCGGCGTGAGTGAATTTGTATTGTACAATTTCGTCGAAATCACTCTGAAGAATGTTCGCGGCTTGAGTAAGGTCGAGCGTGATCGTCGCCATCGGTTGACACGTTCGTTCACCTTCCTTCGGATGAGTCACCTTGAGAGTTCCCTCGGCCCACTTCTTTAGATTCGGTGTACCGGCGGGCTCGTAGTGGTCATAGTAATCCGCCTCGACAGAAGCGACGGGGCGCGCAGTGACCGTCAGCTGTTTGGTCGCAACTGTCACGACTCCCCCGGAGTTCAAAGTTGCCTTGATATCGAAAGTGCCGATTAGCGATTCACAAATATTATCAACCGTCTTGGTGTTACCGAACGTCGTCCAGTTTGCGTTGCCGACCCTCTTGTACTCCCACGTAATCCCCGCCGGTTCTGCATTTGCCGGGTCCGTGATCGCGGTGTACTTCACCCTCCCGTGCTGCGCGACGGAAGTCGGGTCAAGCGTGAGGGACGTAATCTTCACCGGTTTCACGTCGACTGCGGCCGTCGCCGTCTGCGTCGCCCCACCGTCGCAAGTAGCCACAACAGTGACCGTATGGCTACCAGCATCGTTGTCCATCATCGTGACAGATTGACCGGAACCTAGGTCAGAAGCGGAGCCTCCAATCGTGTCCGTCCAAGCATACTGGACAAAGAACCCGCCGCTGCTAGGGTCTTCGATGGTTTGCAAACTCACGGAATCCATCACATAGATGTCCCCTGTGGGGTTGACTTGAATACCCGTGAGAACCCCACATGGCATCGGTCCAGTCGGTGGCGGATCGGTCGGCGGGGGATCAGCGGTCGGTGGAGGATCCGTCGGTGGAGGATCTTCGCCTTCTCCCATCATCCACGCAGGAAAGGAAGGCGCACTCTGCGAACTGTTGCCAGCCGACGACTGAAGCTGTTCGGGTCCACGGATGGCGCTGCCCTGGCCGGAGTCAGAATCGATGCCGGCGCCGAGTTGAGTGATTGGAGAGCTGAAGGAGCGAGCGGGAGTGGAAAGAGGGGGAGATGGGGAGACAAGGAGATATCCCGACGAACTGGTTGCTGGTGAAGAAGGAATCGACGAACGAGGTCGCCGCCAGCACATTCGTGGTGGTGGGCGACGCGGAGGCGACGTCGAGGTCTTCAAAGTCCTGTTTCAACTCGACACGCTCTTCGTTCGGTTCACGCTTGATATCCGGGAGCGATAAATCCGCTTGCAGCAACGTGTTGGCTGACCATTCGCCACGCGCTAAAGTTTTGGATTCCGCCTCGATCTCCTCGGCAGGCAAATACTCCTCGGGGAGCAGATCCCAATTCGAGGCCAAGGCCGCGCCGGCCAGCAGATCCAGAAAACCGCCTGGGAGAACTCGGCTTTCGAGTTGTTCAATGCCGTTGCGGATGAAAGTGCGCCGACTTCGTGTCCGTTTGTTGCGGTTTAATCGTCTGCGGCGTTGTTTGCTCATGTGGGTGTCTCCAGACGAGAGATATTGGTCGAAGGTTCGGAAAGTGGTGCTGGATCGGTTGTCGTAGTGGTGGCTTCCAGCCGCCAACGAAAGTTGGGAGGTGGCGGCTGGAAGCCACCACTACCTGTCGACGGGCTCGGAGGCCCGTCATACAAGCCAAGTCCGCCGAGTGTCGGAGCGAGGATGAACACGATGGTCTCTCTATTAGTAAACATGCGCGAGACGACCGATTTGGACATCGGCGCGCAAAGTGTTCCAAAAATATTTTCCCGAAGGATGGAAAAGCTATGCGCGGCTCGCTACAACAAGAGGAGTCTTATCGAGGGGAATCGCGTCGGGAATTCGACCCATGGCAGAAGAAAACTCTTTCCGCGAACTGTTTCAACGCGCGGTCGACGGCGACCGGGATGCCCAAGCCGATTTGTATCTCGAATATGGCAAAGACATGCGGCGCTGGATTGAAATCAAGCTGCGGCGCATGAAGATCGCCTGGGCGGTCGAGCCGGATGATGTACTCGACTCGTTCTTCGTGCGCATCATCGCGGGCCGCGTGACCGCTCGTTTCAATAACCCACGGCACTTCGCCATGTACTGCGAAAAGTCGTTACTCAACAAGTGCCGACAGACTTTGCGCTCGGTCATCTTGCGGCGAGCAAAAAACATTGCCGAGTGTCCGTCGGAACTGTTCGAAGACGAAGGCGCGGCCAACGATCTCGAAAGCTTCTCTTGGGATGAGCGGCTTGAAGAAGCCTACTCGATGTTGTCGCAGCTCGAACGTGTGATTTGTTTCTATCGGCTCGACGATTACAGTTGGGAAGAAATTGGACGGCGCCTTGGCAAGTCGACCGACGCGGTGCGGAAGGTCCATCAACGCGCTGCGGAACGGCTCGGGTCGGCAACGAGATTCTTGCGGGAGGGGCTAGTGGCAACTGTCCGGCGGACTCGAACCGTTCTGGATGTGTTGCTCGATCGCGCGGGCCACACCAGCCATTGTGTATTCGGTGGCTTCCACGGCCGGCTCGGAGCCGCATTCCCTCAGTGTCGTTGATGTGATCGGACTGATGCTCGCCAGCCGCGTCTTGCTCAGCTTGCTCCCAAACATCGACGCGAGTGAACGGGCGATCGCGGAACTGGTCACCGTCACCCAGTGAATCTTTCCGGCGGCTAAATCGGCAGCGATGTCGCTGTCCGGCGAGTCGACATTGATACTGTCGTAGACCACGATTTGTGTGACCGCGCCGCCGCCTGATGTAATCTCGTCCGCCAAGACCTCGCGGCCACGGCTGGCTCTGGCGAGCAGGAATCGTTTCCCGTTTGCCAGCGGCGCCAGTTCAGCGGCCAGCGACTCGGCGCGGAACTCGGACGGTTGCAGGTCGACGTTCAAGTGATAGCGAGACAACTCGTCGGCGGTTCCGGGTCCGATGGCGGCCAACTTGATGCCGCCGAGCGCCCGCACGTCCAAGCCCGTTGCCAGCAACCGGTCGATAAAGTATCGCACGCCGTTGCTGCTCGAGAACACCAGCCAGTCAAAACTGCTGAGTGTCTTTATCGCTTCGTCCACCGGCTGCCAATCGGCAGGCTCCGAGATCTCGATCGCTGGTTGAATGACCGCCTCGGCACCGAGTTCTTCGAGTAACTCGGCGAGCTTGTGCGTCTGTCCTCGCGGACGTGTTACCAGGATCCGTTGCCCGAACAGCGGTCGCTTCTCGAACCAACTGAACGTGCCGACGAGTGTCGCGACCTGTCCAACGACGATGATGGTCGGAGGCCGGATGTTGCGACTCTCCAAGGTCTCGACAACTTCGCCGAGCGTACAGCTAACTCGTTGTTGGTCGGGCAGGCTGCAATGGCGGATGATCGCGACCGGCGTGTCCGGAGACTTGCCGGCGTCCAGCAGTTCCTTAGTCCAGATGCGGGCTGTCGTGATCCCCATGTAAAAGACCAGCGTCCCCGAAAACGCAGCCAACGCTTTGTAGTCAATTGCCGGACTGTCTTTGTCGGCATCCTCGTGCCCGGTCACGAGCGCGACTGCCGATGCGTATTCGCGATGCGTGATCGGAATCCCGGCGTAGCTGCCCGCCGCCAAGGCGGCAGTAATACCGGGCACGATCTCAAACGGGATGTCCGCTTGCACCAGCGTCTCGATTTCTTCGGCACCGCGTGCAAAGACCGCCGGATCGCCGCCCTTGAGCCGCGCGACGATCTTGCCTTCACGTGCCAAGCAGACCAAGGCTTCATTGATCTCCTGCTGTGACCAGATCCGTGTTCGCCCATGTTTGCCAAGGCAGATCAGCTCGGCGTCGCCGCGTGCATGCTCCAGTATCCTCGCGTTCACCAAGTAGTCGTACAGAACAACATCCGCGCGGCGCAAGCACTCGACGCCGCGCAGCGTGATCAGCCCTGGATCACCTGGACCGGCTCCGATTAAGTAAACCTTGCCTCGTTGCTGGGAGGACGTATCAGACATCGAGCGCCCGTTCAAATACCGACCACCTTCCGCCACGTTTGAGCGATCAGCGAATGACCGGCCAAACTCGGATGCACGCCGTCGCCGGCCCAGTAGTTTGGCGCGATGCCAGCTGCGACGGCTTCGTCGAACATCGCCTGAAATGGAACCCACAGCGTGCCCGCGCCGGCGGCGACTTTCTTCGCAGCGGCACGTCGCTCGTCGAACTCTGGAAACCAGTTGTCCTTGACCGCGCCGCAACGCAACACAAACGGCTCGCAGACCACAATCGTCACGTCAGGCAACGCCTTGCGCGTCCGCTCTAGCAAGGCCGCAAAGCCGGTTTCATAATCCTGCACTGTGCCGTCATAGTTCCCGGCCAGCTTGTGCCAGATGTCGTTGACACCGATCAAGATGCTCAGCAAGGCGGGCTTCAAATCGATCGTGTCCTCCTGCCAACGCTTATCGAGGTCCGGCACCTTGTGGCCGCTGATGCCCTGGTTGTAAACCTGCAACCCCAGCGCGGCGTGATCGCGCAACAACTCGCAACCGAGAAGCATCGGATACCCAGTCCCTAACGCTCGCGCGTGGTTCGCGTTGCCTTGGCTTCCCCGATCGCGTCCGGCGTCGGTGATCGAGTCGCCTTGGAACAGGATCGCATCACCCTTCTTAAGCGATACCGGATCGGCGGCTCGAAGCTGTTTCGGAATGGCTGCGACAGCAGCGGTAACACCTGCCGCGATCGCTGCGCTTTCGATAAGTTGGCGACGAGTTAAAGTAGCGTTTGGTTTTACGTGCATCGAAAGTTTCCTTGTTGTGTCGGGTGTCGGGGTCATCGGGCTGATATCTCCGCAGCTGACCCAGACGATGTTCGGGCGATCCGCGGCGAGCAACTCGTGGGTACATGCTGCGATAACTGCGATGAGGAATAGTTGAACGAGTTGTTTCATTTCACGCTGCCTAAGACGATAGTGCTAGTTCTTTGGCAGCTTCTTAGCGCGGCTACGCCGCAACCAACGTGGAATGGACGTCTCGTCCATCCTACGATCCGTGAGATATTTTTCACGGCACGCTTTCTTTTTCTTCTTACACCGTTATTTTTTGGAGGATGTTATTTTGCGCACCATGTAGACCGCACACTCCGTGTGCGGAATTCGGCACACGGAGTGTGCCGTCTACAATTTTGCGGTTACGGATCACGATAAGTAGTGACCCGTTGTTACTGCTTCAGCAACTTGTTCCCAGGCACCGAGGCTGCTGCCTTGAAGCCGTCACGCCATGTGGTGCGATGGAGATCGGTTTGTCCATAAAAATCTTCTTCGCCGAGCAACAACGTGGGATCGTCCTCCAAGCGATGCCGGAAATCGACGTAGGCTTTGATTAAGTAGCGTCCGCCGACGAGTTGGTGTTCGCGATCGGCGGGCTCGTTCGCTGGTGATGCGAACACGAATAGCGAACCGTTCACCATTCGGCGAGGTGTGACGGTGCCTTGTGTGAACGCGATCGGATCGCGTTGCCACGATGCCGCTTTCTCGTCCCAAGTATGCACAAACAATTGCACGGGGATTTCGATCGGCCAGGATTCGGGGGCACCGGCGATTTGCAAGAAGCGATTCGATGCGACCCAGTTGTCGGCCGGCAGGTCGTCGACCGCCGCGTAGCGATTGCCGACGACGTTGGCATAGTCTTCGAGCCACGCGACGAAGGACTTGTAGGATTGATCGTCCTTATGCATCTTCAGGCCGCCCATGTGCGAGATCGGCAGCGCGGACGAAGCGGGCTCGAAAGTTCCATCCGCCTTCTTCACGGGCAGCTTCGACATCGGCTTCAGCAGGATCAGGCTATCGCGCGGCTCTTCGAGATTGATCAGCGGCAGTTCGCCCGCCTTCACGTCTCGGCTTCGGTCAATCAAATAGGCCAGCGTCGCTTCCGGCGTTTCTCGGAAGATGTCCATACGTGCGACCAATGCTGCGTCCAACTTTTCGGAGAACTCGCGATGCGTCTTAACGGCCGCCTGATGCTGAGGATTGGACGGATCGATCTCGTGCGGCGTGTGGCAGGGGAAGCAACGCATCCGCTGCGACCAGACATTGCGAACGAACGAATCCACGACGCGGCTCTTGCGAGCATGACGGATCACTTCGTCGGGCCGCTCGGGGCGAGCACGCTCTTGGGCGGTGAGCCCCGGCGCGTCGCGCAACTTCGGATCGTTACAGCAAGCTTCGATCCAGCTGGCAAACGCCTGGTACTCCGCCAAGCGGGTCTTCTCGTGGATCAGCTTCGCGCCTTCGTCGAGATCCTTGTCGCCCATTCGGATCAGCGTCAGGACTTTGGACTTTTCGGGATGTTCGAGATCGATCAAGCCTTGATCTCGCAACGAAGCGAACGTCTTCTCGTGCGAGGGCAAGATGTACTGCTTCAGATCGACCGCGGCCAGATGACACTGCACGCAACTGGACGGCTGAGGAGAACGAAAGATCGGCATGATCCGTTGATTGAACAGTTCCAACGGCGTCGGCTGGCCGGAGCGATCCTCGGCGATGCCGCTCGAAAACGCAACGAGCATGGTCAACAACACCGCGCAACAACCCCGTGAAAGCTTGACCATTGACTAGCTCCGAATCCAAGGCGTGAGTGGTAGGAAGGGCAAGGCGTGATTCTAGCCCGCATTTCTCATAACACGGCTAGCGCGAGGCCCCCAGATTTGTCATAACTTGATTTCTTAA
>JAQBZB010000363.1 GCA_027622275.1 Planctomycetota bacterium
AAACCAAAACGTCAAACGGCAAAACGAAATGCGAAAAAAACGACCCCCAAAGCTTAGTGCCATTGGGACCAGCCCGTTGGGGACCATGGAACAAAGAAAGTCATTTCGTTACGCGACCTCTGTGGATGACTGGCCAACTGGACGAACGCGTTTCAAACGCTGCGATACAAGACTGTCCGTGATCACCGCCAGGATAATGAACGCACCCTGGATTGCCTTGGTCCATTTTTCGCCCGATTCACCGACGTCCAAGAAGGTCAACACGGGTCGAATCATGGTCAACAGAACCACGGCCAATAAGACACCGACAAGGGATCCACGGCCACCGGAAATGGACACGCCACCCACGACGACGCAGGTCACAACCAGTAATTCGAACCCACTGCCGATGCCGGCCTCGATCTTGGGAAGTCGTGGGACATCGACGATCGTAGCGACTGCCGTCAGCAGTCCAACGTACGCAAACGCAAATAGTTTGAGCTGGCGGCTGGGTAGTCCTATCATCCTGGCCGAATAGTCGCTGCTGCCGAGCGCAAATAGCTGGCGGCCGAGCGAAGTATGCTTGACGAGAACCGCGGTAAAACAAATCACGACAGTCGCAGTCCAGAGGGACAGGGGCACACCGACAACGCCATACTTGGTCATCGACTGTAGCCGCTCGGGCAAGCCGTCGATGTTTTCTCCCCGCATGATGAGCGTTGTCGTTCCTCGCAGGGCGGTGAGCAAACCAAGTGTCGCGATGATCGATGGCACTCGGCCAAAGGTGACGAGGACGCCGGTCGAGAATCCGATTCCCGTTCCGATCAGCAGCGTTAGAGGCAAGCCAATCCACAGCGGCCAATGCCACTCGCTGACCGAGACGAAAAGTCCCATCACGGCGGCCAGCAGGCCCAAGAGGGAACCGACCGAGATGTCGATTTCGCCCGTCACCACGACGAGCATCACCCCGCATGCGACGATCGCCGTCGGAGCGCTACGTACCAAGATGTCGCGCAGGTTGTCACGGGCGAGGAACTCGGGATCGACGAAACCAACGATTGCTCCGACGAGGAGGATCAACAGGCCGAGACCGTATTCGCGTCGGCCAAACAATCGTCGGAGCAAGGCGGCAGGGCCGCGGCCGATGCGAGCTGTCGCTCGGTTGTGCATAACCCGCTCCCGTTGGTCGCTAGAATCTTGCTGAAAAAACATCGCTTTCGTCGATCACTGATGGACGTCAGGCATTCAATATCG
The DNA here is from genome assembly GCA_027622275.1 of Planctomycetota bacterium. GTDB lineage: Bacteria > Planctomycetota > Planctomycetia > Pirellulales > Pirellulaceae. Next base: position 1,234 of record JAQBZB010000363.1, read on the forward strand.
AGCTGTCGGGCAGGGCGAGTTGCAGAATCTGTTCTTGAGTAGCCGTCTCCGCATTGACTTCGCCGGAAATCCTTCCTTCTCGCATGACCAGGATACGATCGCAAATGGTCATCAATTCAGGAAGTTCGGATGAGATGATGAACGTCGCCAGGCCCTGTGCCGCCAAGTCGCCAATCAATTGATGAACTTGAGATTTCGCGTTGACGTCGACGCCGCGTGTCGGTTCGTCCAAGATGAAGACCGAGGGTGCCGTTGCCAGCCACTTGCTGAGCACTAACTTTTGTTGGTTTCCGCCCGATAAGGACTCCGCTGAGCCATGCATGCTGGCTGCTTTCAAGTTTAGTCGGTTGGCCAAATCGTCCACGAGCTGACGTTCTTTGTTTCGGTCCACCAATCCCAGACGGGTCAAACGCGGGAGCACCGCCAGCGTCATGTTCTCGGTAACGGTCATCGGCAGCACGAGCCCCTCGTGTTGCCGGTCTTCCGGGACAAGCACTAAACCCCGTTTCAAAGACGCGTGGACGGAATGGGCCGGAAGTCGTTGGCCGCCTACACGCACTTCCCCAGACCAGTAACGATCGAGCCCAACAATCGCCCGTGCCAACTCGCTGCGGCCTGCACCGACGAGTCCCGCCAGGCCCACGATTTCACCGGATCGCACAGCGAGCGAAATGTCCGCGAATCCATCCCCGTTCAGCTCGATCACTTCGAGTTGCGTGGCACCGAAATCTAGCGTCCGTCGACGCGGGATGGACTTCGTGTCGCGGCCCACCATCATGCTGATCAGCTGCGGTTCGGTGATCTCTGGAATGGCACAGGTTTCAACGTGGCGACCGTCTCGCAACACCGTGACTCGATCGGCCATCTCAAAGATCTCGCCCAATCGATGGCTCACGTACAGAATCGAGACGCCTTGGTTTCGAAGTCGGCGGACCGTGAGCATCAACATCTCCGTCTCGCGAGACGATAGTGATGCCGTGGGCTCGTCCATGATCAGCAATCTGCATTGCCGCGAGAGTGCTCGGGCCATACTGACCATTTGTCGATTCGCCAAGGGCAGTTCGGAAAGTGGCCGCCAGACGTCGATGTCTTCCCCAAGGGTGGACATCAGCTGCTTGGCCTCCTCGCGCATTCGCTTGTGATTGAGGAAGCCGAAACGGTTCTTGATTTCGCGCCCGACAAAGATGTTGTCGACCGCGTTGAGGTCTGGGAAGGCCGTTGATTCCTGATGAATCACCGCGATGCCCGCCTGTTCAGAGGCCGCCACGTCTCCGGGTCGCAGTCTCGAGCCGGCGAATTGGATGGCCCCGCAGTCGGGGACGGTCACTCCGCTGAGGCACTTGATGAGCGTTGACTTACCTGCGCCGTTTTCGCCACACAGTGCATGCACTTCGCCAGCTGCGATTTCCATCGACACATCGTTGAGCGCATGCACTCCCGTGTAGTGTTTTGAGAGGCCGATGATCGTAACAAGGTTGGTCAGTCTCGACTCCATTGGAAGGTTCAAGTTATGAGTGTTACATTTGGCGATCAGCCGCTGGGCGCTAGCCCGCGGTTCCCGGGCAAACCGCACGCTAGCGCGTGGCGGCTGATTCGGCTACTTACGTTTGCTCAGCACTTCGCGTTCATACCGCCGGACGTCATCCATCCATCTGGTTCCGATAGGGACATTGTTTTGCAGACAATAGAAATCCCACACCGCACCAATTGGGTACGTCTTCAACTCCTCCATCCAGGCCAGCCGCGTGGTGTAGTCCTTTTCCAGCTCTGCGCGTCGCAGCAAATCTAGCGGTTCGAGCATCGCCGCAAGAAGTGCCTTGAGAGTATTTCGAGTTCCGATCACCCAAGCTGCGATGCGATTGATGCTGGCGTCGAAAAAGTCCAGCCCGATGTGTACGCGGCTCAGAAAGTCGCCTCGCACGAGTTCTTGCGCGATGGCCCGCAGCTCATCCGTCATCGTCACGACGTGATCGCTATCCCAACGTACCCCGCGGCTGACATGCAGAAGCAACTCGTCGAGATACAAGAGCGTCGACGAAATCTTGTCCGAGATCACTTCGGTGGGATGGAAGTGCCCCGCATCGAGACACAACATCTTTCGCCGTGTGATGGCATAGCCGAGATAAAACTCGTGCGAACCAACTACATAACTCTCCGATCCCAGCCCAAAGAGCTTGCATTCGACCGAGTCCTTGACGACAGCGGCATCGAATGACTCCGCGAACAAGGTGTCGAGTGAAGCAGCCAGTCGCTGCCTTGGTGCCAAACGATCGGCCGGCGTGTCTTTGTATCCGTCAGGAATCCAAACGTTGTTGATGCACGGACTCTTCAGCCGGCTCCCCATTTGGGCCGCGATCTGGCGGGACCGCACGCCATGTTCAATCCAAAAATCACGAATCGCACGATCGGGATGAGCGAGCGTGAGTCCATCGTTGGCCAAAGGGTGAGCGAAAAAAGTGGGGTTGAAATCGAGGCCCAGACCGGATTCGATTGCCCAGTCAATCCAACCCTGGAAATGGCGTGGCTCGATCTCGTTGCGATCGACGGGTGTTCCGGCGAATTCTCCGTAGCTGGCATGAAGATTCAGACGGTGCCGACCTGGAATCAGCGATAACGCATGGCTGACGTCGCTTCTCAACTCGTCGGGCGTCGTCGCTTTTCCAGGATAATTGCCGGTGACGGCCAAGCCGCCGCCCAGCCGCTGGCCTGTGTTCTCGAAACCTCCCACGTCGTCGCCCTGCCAACAATGCAACGAGATCGAGACCGACGACAACTTGTTGATTGCCGCAGAGACGTCAACTCCAATTTCTGCGTATCGGCACTCCGCCAGACGGTAGGCGGATTCGATGTTCTCGGTGTTGGCTGGCATGCTGCACTGACAGGTGGTAATCGAGATGGAGATCGTCGTTGATGATAATGGATCTTCGCGGCTGGGGCGTCAACTGTGGGGCGCATGTTAGAAGTCTTGACCGTCGAGCGTGGAGATCGCTTGCCCGATGGCCTTGTGATGGCGGTACTTGGGAGTGGAGTTCTTCAGTCGTGGCATGTGCGTTGCTCCCGTTTTCGAGTGCCAAAACGGTGATTACCGTTTTGCGCTGAAAGTAAGGCGAGCGGCAGACGAGAATATCCCAACCCGAAGCGTCAGCGAGGCCGATTCCTCGCTAACGCTTCGGGTTATGATTGGTAAGTTCTCATCTGCCGCTCGCCTAACAGGCCGCACTGCCGACCGCCGGCAGGTATCAGAAATTCTTAACTCGGCAGGATTTAGGTTTGAGTGGGCGGTATTGGACTCGAACCAACGACCTCCGCGGTGTGAGAGATCTCTAAATCCTGCTGATTCACCCGTTTTTCTCAGCGTTTAAGCACACTATAGCATCAACTCGGGGTGTCGCAAGTCATTGCACTTATTGCAGGGTTCTACGCGGTACTACGCACGATGCTTGGGCGCAAAACGGTAGATACCGTTTTGGAGTTTTGCGCCGCAGAAACGATCGAAACGTAACTGCCCTCTTCCCTGTTGTACTCTTTGACCGACGAACTCCACTCCCAGCGTCGTGATCACTGAGGGCTCGGGTAATGATCGCTGATTCCCATCTCTTGGTCTTACCGCGGGCGGATTCTTTCAACACGAGGAAATAAATCGCCGCGGACGCGCATCAAGTATCAAGTCGCCAAGAGCGATCGCATTTTTCCGTGAACCTTTCAGGACACGTACCGTCTTACCAGTCAGATACACGACTAAACACGGTGGAACAAGGGTAACGAAATGATGGTTTTAGCGTCGAGTTTCATATCCGAACGAACAGGCAAAGGTAGTGTCGCCAATCAACCGGCGAATACGCTGCCCGCGCCACGTTCGCGCTTGTGACACTCGGTCTAAACCAAGGGGATAACCAAACCCGGTGTCGCAAAACGGCATCGGGTTTTTTCGTGTCCAAATCGAAACAACTTGGGCTGGTAGCTGAGACGCGGGCACCGACGCTTGCGTTGGTCGGCGGCGGTCTGAAGAGCCGCAGACGAGGATTCGAGCGCCTCCCGGCCCACTTGGCGCTCGGGGAGCGCGCACAACATGAAGACGCCCCGTTCGTCTAACGGCTTAGGATCGCGGGCTTTCAATCCGCAGATAGGGGTTCAACTCCCCTACGGGGTACTTTGACAACTTGATGAATCAGAACGTAGCGAAGACTGGTATCGCGCCAGGTCGGGGGCCTGGAGATCGCAGGTTCGGGCACCGATCGGCCGACAGGCCGGATTGGTCGCTGCCGTTCTGACTGAACGGGTACAGGTGCAGATGGTAGCACGCCTGCTTTGGGAGCAGGAGGCTCTCGGTTCGACTCCGAGGTGCCCGACTTTGACGAGGTAGTCGAGGGCTGGTTGCCCATACTCGGCTGATAACCGAGTTGCGCTGAGTTCGATTCCCAGGACTACCACTGGCGGAAATGCCCAAGCCCGAATGACCAATGTCCAAACTCGACTAGGTCGCATCCTTGGTCATTCGTCATTGGGATTTGGTCATTCAAGTGGCAAGCGGCCGAAGGAGAAGAGCATGAACTTGCGACAACGATACAAACACGTCCCCGCATGCATTCGGGGTCGTGGTGTAACAGGCAGCACAGCAGACTTTTAATCTGCACGGTGTGGGTTCAATTCCCTCCGACCCTACTCTCACTGGCGCGTAGCTCAACGGCGGGCACACGGCAGCACGGCCCAAAGCCGTGTGCCGGGTCGGCGGCGTCCTTATAAGACGCAGCGACCAACCTACGGTCGGTGCCCGGGGTTCAACTCCCGCCGCGCCGACTGCAACGAAAACAAGATTTGGGACCGAGGTGTTAGCGGTAGCCGGGCACACGGCGGCACGGCCTCAAGCCGTGTGCCGGGTCGCGGCTCTTAACCGGTGAGGTCAGGGTTCAAGTCCCTGTGGTCCCACTGAACAGCAAGCACTGGTCGTCTAGCGGCGAAGACTCCGCTCTCGTACAGCGGCGACGCCGGTTCGAGTCCGGCCCGGTGCTCTGATGATCTTTGACAATTCGAAACGCCAAGCGCCTATGACGTAACGGTAACGTACTTGCTTGCCATGCAGGAATTGCGGGTTCAAGTCCCGCTGGGCGCTCTTGATTTCAAGGTGTGGGGAAGTCTGGCATCCCGCGTCGGGCACCGACCGAAGGTTGGTCGGGGAGCACGAAATCGCTGGTTTAAATCCAGCCATCCTGACTGATGATGCGGTGGGACCCGTGCTGGAACGGGTAGGCGGCTGTTAACCGCCCTGACGCAGGTTCGATTCCTGCCGCCGCAGCTTTACGGAAGGGCAAGCCGATTGGCGACGGCACCCCGCTCGAACCGGGACGAGCTTCACGGCCTTGAGAGTTCGACTCTCTCTCCTTCCGCTTACACATACGTGCTCTTGGCCGAGCGGCAAAGGCTCCAGGCTTCGGGCACCGACCGAAGGTTGGTCGATGGCGAGGCGAGTTCGACTCTCGCAGAGCATTCTTGGGGATCGGCTAACGGTAGGCCGCCTGCCTTTGAAGCAGGCTGTGAAGGTTCGAGTCCTTCTCCCCGAGCTGGTGAACCAGAACGATCGATGAGTGTCGTTCATAGGTCAATCGATGCGGGACAGTTGCTGTTGGTAGTGACGTCTGGCTCTGAACCAGAAGGCCGTTGGTTCGATTCCAACTCCCGCAGCTTAATCAGATCAATGAACGGAAGTCATCCGGCCGGATGAGGAATCTGTCTTGAAAACAGGTGGCGGCGCAAACCGCTTGTGAGTTCGAGTCTCACGGCTTCCGCTTGCAGTCCTGTGGCCCAGCGGCGAAGGCTGCTCCCTTACAAGGAGACGATCGGGGGTTCGAGTCCCTCCAGGACTACTGAAGCGACGCCTTGATACGCCAACTGGTAGAGCGGCTCGGCTCGGGCACCGACCGGAGGTTGGTAGCCGAGTGATTGCAGGTTCGAGTCCTGCTTTGGGCACTGAACACAAATGGCTCGGTAGGCAATTGGCAGACCACTTTGGCTCGGGCACCGACCGAAGGTTGGTCGCAGAGATGCTGCGGGTTCGAATCCCGCCTGAGCTACTTGCAAACAACACGTCCTCGTGGAGCAGCGGAGTGCTCGCCTGCCTGTCACGCAGGAGATCGTGGGTTCAAATCCCATCGAGGACGCTTACAAGGCACGGTACGCAAACGTAAAGCGGCGAAGCTCAAACCTTCGTGATCGTCTGTGAGTTCGACTCTCACTCGTGCCACTTGAACAACATGCGTCGGTTGGGCATTGGTAAGCCCAAGTGGCTGTAACCCACCCGCTTTCGAGCTTTGCAGGTTCGGGCACCGATCGGCATGGATGCCGGATTGGTCGCTGCTCGGCGCACTGAACAAGGCCCGTTCGTCTAACGGCAGCGACCAACCTCCGGTCGGTGCCCGGAGACCCTCATTCTCGCGATACGAGTTCAACTCTCGTACGGGTCACTGACTGATTGCAGATGCGGCAGGTGCCCAACGGACTTTCATAAGGTCTGTCGTCCGGCTCGATACCGGGATCTGCAACTTGATGCGGGTGGGCCAGTGCTCATTCGGGTCTCATAAGCCTGAACAGCCGGGTGCGACCCCCGGACCCGCCACTTACAGATGACCAGGTACGCAAACAGGTAAAGCGGTCACCGACCAACGAAGCGTCGGTGCCCGGAGCGTGACGATTCTGTGGGTTCGACTCCCACTCTGGTTACTCAAACGATCCCGTGGTCCAACGGCAAAGACGCCTGCGTGACATGCAGGAGAGTGCTGGTTCGATTCCATCCGGGATCACTGGTCTGTAGGTGTTCTGGCTGCACACGTCCGTGGTAAGGACGGAGACCGGGTTCGATCCCCGGACGGACCTCTTGAGACAAGGGACGCTGGTCTAACGGGAAGACGCTTGGCTTGCACCCAGGTAATCGGGGTTCGACTCCCCGGCGCTCCAGAGGTCGTGCAGCTTTTAAGTCGAACTGAGTTAGATGTTTAGAGTAACGCTGAACCAGTTCACGGA
>JAQBZB010000364.1 GCA_027622275.1 Planctomycetota bacterium
GGTTGGAATACCGATTATCTTGCCCGAGTCCTTGGACTACAAAAGACTTAGTGTGCGTTTGCCGTGGATGAGCAGGAGCTTGAGTTATTCCCCAATTGCGTCCGTTGGCTGAAAGCCGCCTCCGAGACCGTCGGACCCTTGGAGCTCGTCGTCGCAGACTTTCAATCCGACGATTGGCCTTTGGACGAATGGCTGCATCAAGAAGCGACGGCCACCTTTCAGATCCGTGTTGTTACCGCGGACGGTCCATTCTCACGCGGTCGAGGACTAAACATCGCCGCACGGCACGCAACCGCGAGTCGACTGTTCTTCTGCGATGCCGACATCCTGGTGGGTCCGGATTCGCTGTTGCGCGGCCTGGCCGCTTTGAAGGCGGGCAAGGCGGCATTTCCTATTTGTCTGTACGTCAACCACGACGGCGCGCCCGCCTTCTGGCAAAGTTTTGGCGCGGGGCTCGCCTTCGTCGACAAGGGCGTTTGGGAAGCGGTCAACGGAATCCCGGAATTTACAAGCTGGGGCGGCGAGGACGATCTGTTTCGCCTCGCCGTGCTCCGGCAAGTCGAGGAGCGGCGGGAGTGTGACAGCGGCCTGCGCCATCAATGGCATCCTGACGCTTGCCGCCACGAACACTATGTACATGCTGCCCAGAGCGATTTTCGGTCGACCATTGAGACGGGCATATCAGAAGCAAGGCAGACCGAATCGCAACACACCGAAACCGTGAAGGTCTTTCGCGGCGAACACGCTTGTTGGGTAGGTGATGTCCGCGAGGTGCATCTACACGCATCGGGCAGAATGGAACGCCCAGGCATCGACTTCGGCGCTTATGAGTTGTGCGAGGGTGAACATCTCGTACTCAAGTGGGACCACTGGCCCGCAGAGATCCTAACTTGGGACAAATCTTCCCGCGTGTATCGAGATCGGAGCAAGTCCTTCACTTTGTGGGAGGTTCCCGAAGCAGTGCGAATTCAAAACAAATGAATCCAATCGTCAACGAGATTCCCAACATCATTCATTTCTGTTTCGGCTTCACCGCGGACTTCGGCGGCAAGCCGTTTTCGCTGATCCATTATCTTGCCATCCGCTCGGCGGTCGAGATCCAACGGCCGGATATCGTCCGCTTCATGTACAAGCACGAACCGGATGGCGAGTGGTGGCAGCGGGCGAAACGTCTGGTCGAGTTAGTGCCGATCGAACCGCCGGAGGAGATCTTCGGAAAGCCGTTGTTACATCCGGCACATCGCGCGGATGTCGTGCGTCTGCAAGCCCTGCATGAGTACGGCGGGATTTATCTCGACGTTGATGTCCTCTGCCTGCGGCCATTCGACGAACTGCGGCATCACAAGATGGTGATGGGACAAGAAGCGGACGCCGGGCTCTGCAATGCGGTCATCCTGGCCCAGCCAAACAGCGACTTCATTGCGAGGTGGCTTGACGAGTTTCGATCGTTCCGCAGCCGCGGCCGCGACGCATTCTGGGGCGAACATGCGGTGAAGGTGCCGGCACGGCTGGCGGGAGAGTATCCCGACGAGATTCACATCGTGGGTCCGGAGAGATTCTTCTGGCCGATGTACTGGCCCGACCATCTGAGCACGTTTTTCTCGGGCGATGGGAGTTCTGCGTTCTGTGACGATTCGTACTGCGTGCATCTGTGGGAGCAACTCTCCTGGGAGTCCTACTTGCGAGACCTCGTTCCCGACCAAATTCGATGTGGGCAAAGTGAATTTGACAAACTGGCACGACCTTTTCTGGACTAGATCGCCATGACTTTACGCTACGACCTGGGAGGTGTGGGATTTGGTCCCAACGGCCGGCTTGCCGTCAATCTGCATACCGACTGCGACATTCACCATGACTTCACGGATCTCGATGGCTTCATCGAGCGGGATGGCTGTGTCGAAGAGTTCTATCTGTGCCATTCGCTGGAGCATGTCCCGGTCACACGCTATCGAAAATTCCTCGGCGACATGTCGCGTAAGCTTCGTCCCGGCGGGCGCGTCGTTGTCGTGCAAACCGACGCCGGCACTGTCATCCGACAATGGATCGGCGGCGAGCTCTCTTTCCGAGCCATGCGAGCGACGCTCTTTACGCCGGCCGAAAGAATTCACGGCAACCCACTTAACCAGCACCACAACATGTGGACCGCTGACGAATTGGCTCGAGATTTCGAAAGCTTAGGTTTGCAAGCCACAATGTTTGACGCCGGCTGGTGGAGCTTCGATATGATCGACGCGTTCCTTCCCAACGAGTTAACTGCCTATCACGGAGTCCCGATCCACAACTTGGGCGTTGTCGCGAGCAAGCCCATGTCTTGACGGGATTGTCCGTAACTCGACGCGCCACTTCAAACTTGCAATTCGTGCAGCGGTCCAGGCAGGCAGCGGCGGATGGTTTGTTTTCAAGCGACCGCTGTCGTCACGTCCGACCCGCGGAACATCCGATCAACGGCCCTTCTCCACAGATTGGGAAGGGTGACGCGGCGAACGTATGTCACGTCACATGCTTGGAGTGTCGCCGAGTCGTCGCGTCGCCTGAGATCTTTGGGAGGGCGAAGCTCCTGCTGAGCCGGTTCGGCAGGAGCCTCACCCTCCCGGTAATCCTTCATCCGCCGCTCGCCCTAACCCGGATTATTCATGAACCCGTCAGCATTCTTCAAAACACACGATTGTGAAAAGAGTTACGGCTATCTTGCCCAAAACACCGCGCAAATCAGCCGCCACGCGCTAGCGTGCGGTTTTCTCGTAGTTCGCGAGAACCGCAGGCTAGCGCCAGGCGGCTGATGAATAATCCGCCCTAAGAAACCTTGCCCGTTTGTCGCAAGTAGGCGATCACTTGATCGGCAAGCGATTCCGGCGTGTGTTCGGCGGAAGCCAGACGGAGTTCGGGGCGTTCTGGAGCTTCGTACGGATCGTCAATCCCGGTGAAGCCTTTCAACTCGCCGGCACGCGCCTTCTTGTAGAGACCCTTTGGGTCTCGTGCTTCGCAAACATCGAGCGGCGCATCGACAAAGACCTCGATAAAGTCGCCCGCTTGTCCGCCGGACTCGATCCGCCGCCGCACGGCATCGCGATCGCGACGGTAAGGACTGACAAAGGCCGTGATCGTGACAAGGCCCGCCGCAGCGAATAGCTCCGCGACTGCCCCGATCCGACGAATGTTCTCTTCGCGATCTTCCGCCGAGAAGCCCAGGCCGAATCGCCGGGCGAACTCCTCGTTATGATCGGTTGCGAGTATCGCAGGACTCGCATTCAGACCGTGACGAACGTTGTCACCATCAAGCAGGAATGTGTGGACACCGAGCTGATGCAGCTTGTGATCGACGACATTCGCCACCGTGCTCTTGCCGCAACCGCTCAGTCCCGTGAACCACAGCACACAACCGCGATGCCCGTTCAGCTGCTCACGTTCCTCGCGCGAAACCGCCTGCGAATGCCAAACAACGTGGACGTCTTCGTGGGTCATCGGTCCTTGGTCCTTGGCCATTCAGTCCGCCAGTCCCGCCAGCTCGCACAGGTTCGCGGCCATCACCGGCTGTGGGCAGCTCCAAACGAGAAAGAACAACGCCTCGCGGCACCAGCGTCCGGCGGGGTGCCCAACCACGTAACCGGTTCCTTTCGCCGCCGCAAGTGCCGCCTGCGATGAGCGGAGGGCGAGACTGTTGGATCGCGTTCTTAGATTTTCGGTTGAACAGACAGGCTCGTCGGAAGCGGCGCTGAGCAGATCGCTTCGCAACTCGTGCCACGCTGCGTGCAACGCGTCGGTCGCCGCCAGGAGATCCGGGCGTTTGGCAGCTTCCTCTTGCAAGAACTGCACGGCTCCTCCGGCCAGGCCGATGGCGAGCGCCGAGGTTTGAAAGCCGCCCGTCCTCGCCCCGATGCCCTGCGTCATGACGTCTTCCACCGGACCGGCGACCAACCATTCGCGACTCAGCGTGACGCGATCGCAATGCACCGGCCCCGTGTGGCTCGCTGAAAGGCCAACGAGTTCCGCGACCGGTGCAACGGATACACCCGGCGCGTCCATCGGCAACATAGCGAGGATCTGTTGCCCGTCATCGACGGTGGCTCCGATCAAGACGTGGTCAGCGAAGAGCCCCCCAGTGACCCAAGGGCTGAACCCATCGACAACGAAGCCACCCGCGGTTTCTGCGGCGCGCAGAACTGGCTTGGCGAGGTGTCGCCGGCTGGTGGTAAGGTGCGAGATCCCAACGGTCGCGAACGATTTCCCGGAACACAAGTCAGGCAGCAGCTTGGCCTTGAGCGGCTCGTTGTCGCAGGCCTCGATCCGGCGGCAGGCTCCGGTCCGTTGCGTAATCACGAACGTCGTTGTCAGGCACGCGGCGCTCAATTCGAGATAGCCGCGCATGACATCCGCTTCGGACCAGCCTTGGCCGCCCGATTCAGGCGACAGAAACCACTCGAAGACCCCATACTCGCCGCACAGCCGCAATTGTTTGCGCGGCCACGCACTGGGCTGGTCCAGTTCGGGTGCCAGCTCGCGGAGCCGTCGACAAAGCTCTTGCAGGCTTTCGTCTTGTGGCGATTCGATTCGAGTTCCCATACCTGACAGCATACTCATAGCTCGCCGACGTTCAAACACCCACGATGACAACCCAGACTGCCTAAACCCGTCGATTCGGGATGTCACTTAGCAGTGTAGAGCGGCTCCCGCCACAATCCCCTTGACATCCGACCCCTCGACAAATAACACACCGCTCTCGACAATGCCCGCAATTGCGCGGAAGGCTTTGAGCCCCCCCTCGACCAAAGGAATTGCTATGAGTCAGGTGGAAGAAATGCCAAGACAGGAACCGCCGCCACAGGAAACGCACTCTTTGACCGCTGGCGAATCGAGCCCGACGGACCTGTATGACAAGTGCATATTCTTGTCGCGAAATCTCTGGTGGAGTTGGCATCCCGAAGTCATCAGCCTGTTTCGTGATCTCGATCCCATTCGTTGGCGGCAACTTGACCATAACCCAATTGCGCTCTTGAAAGAGTTCACACCCGAGCGGTTGGCCAATCGGGCGTCCGAGATGGTGCTGTACAGCCGCATCAATTACGCCGTGCGGCGACTGAAAGAGTACTTGGCGACGAAACCTAACTGGGGAGCCACGAACACCGGTGTTCTCGGTGCGAAGCCGGTCGCTTACTTCTCGGCGGAGTTTGGGCTGCACGAATCGATGCCGATTTATTCTGGCGGCCTCGGTGTGTTGTCGGGCGACCATGTGAAGAGTGCCAGCGGTTTGGGCATCCCGTTCGTTGCGATCGGACTGTTCTACGGTCAGGGTTATTTCCGCCAACACTTGGACGAAGACGGTTACCAGCGCGAAGAGTATCAAGATACCAAGGTCGAGAACGCTCCTCTCGAACCGGCGCGAGGCCCCGACGGAAAGCCTGTCACGATCCAAATTGATACCCGCAATGGCCAACTCTTCGCGAAGGTCTGGCTGGTCCGCGTGGGCCGCGTCCAACTGTACTTGCTTGATTCAAACGTGGAAGGCAATAAGCCGGAAGACCGCGAGCTGACAAATCGGCTGTACGGCGGCGACGAGCGTACTCGGATTCGCCAAGAGTTGTTGCTCGGCGTGGGCGGTGTGAAGGCTCTCCGCGCATTGGGCATCACGCCGGGCGTCTATCATCTCAATGAAGGTCACAGTGCCTTTGGGCCGTTGGAAGTAATTCGCGAACGAATGCATTATGAGGGCATGACGTTTGACGACTCGCTTCGTGAAGTCGCACAGCGCACGGTCTTCACGACACACACGCCGGTTCCGGCCGGACATGACCGGTTCGATGGCACCTTGGTCGAAGAGCATCTTGGTCCGCTGCGCGATGCGCTCGGCATCTCTTATGAACAACTGATGGGACTGGGACGCGTCGAGGCGCAAAACGGAGACGAAACGTTCTGCATGACGGTCGTCGGCCTGAAGCTTTCACGCCGGGCAAACGCCGTCAGCAACTTGCATGGCCACGTCAGTCGCCGCATGTGGGCGCATCTTTGGCCGTGGCGTGTGGAAGAAGAAGTTCCCATCGGACACATCACCAACGGCGTGCATGTCCCGAGTTGGTTGGCATGGCAGATGCGACAACTGTACGACCGCCACTTTTCTCCTGGTTGGTCGAGCGGGATGGGTGAGCCGGGCGCTTGGCAGAACATTCACCAAGTCGATCCCGGTGAACTGTGGGAAACACACAATGCCCTGAAGAGCTTGCTGCTGACGTTCGTCCGCCGTCGCCTGAGTCGGCAGTGCCGGCGACGCGAAGAAGGTGAGGATGCCGTCGAAGCCGCGCGAAATGTCCTCGATCCCAATGCCCTCACGATCGGTTTCGCTCGTCGCTTCGCTACGTACAAGCGAGCCAATCTCTTCCTGTTCGATCTGCAGCGCATGTTGGCGATGCTTGACAGCCGCGAGCGGCCCGTGCAGTTCATCTTCGCGGGCAAGGCCCATCCGAAAGACGAGCCCGGCAAACAGTTCATCCAACGCGTTGCCAATCTGCGGCACGACGAGCGATTTGCCAAGAAGGTTGTGTTTGTCGAAGACTATGACATCAACGTCGGCCGTCATCTGGTACAAGGTGTCGACGTCTGGCTGAACAATCCGCGACGTCCGCTCGAAGCTTCGGGAACTAGCGGCCAAAAGGTCGTTCTCAACGGTGGCTTGAACTGTTCCATTCTCGACGGTTGGTGGGCCGAAGCTTACGACGGTGCGAACGGCTTCGCGATCGGAAACGGAACGCAACATGTTTCGGACGAGATCACGGATCGTCGCGATGCAGAAGCGTTGTACAGCGTTCTCGAAGAGCAGATCATTCCGACGTTCTACGATCGCGACGTGGACGGATTACCTCGCAAGTGGATCAAGATGATGATGAACTCCATCTCGACGCTGGCTTGGCGTTTTAGTGCCCATCGGATGGTGATGGACTACACACGAGCGTGTTACGTCCCCGCCGCCGGCGGCCTCAGTTGCGATATGCCTGATATCTAGGACGGGGTGGCGTCGTGCGGCGAGAAACGCAGCATGGGGGCAGGCTCTTCGACATAGAATCCATCGAATAACAGTCTCGTATCGGAGCCACGCATGAACACGCTGATCCTTCAAGCTGCCATGACCAGTCTGCTGATCGTTGGGCAAGCGGATGAAAAACTCTTCGTTGCCTCACCGCTGACCAAGCCCGAGGAGTTCACGCCGGGCATCGAAGGGCCAGCTTGCGATCGAGACGGCAACGTCCTCGCGGTGAACTTTGCGAAACAAGGAACGATCGGGCGAGTGACTCCGAGTGGGAAGGGAGAAGTGTTTGTCGAGTTGCCCGGTGACAGCGTCGGCAATGGCATCCGGTTCGGTCGCGAGGGGGTCATGTACATCGCCGATTACGTCAACCACAACGTGCTACGAGTCGATCCGAAGACCAAGAAGGTGACGACGTTCGCTCATCACGATGGCATGAATCAACCGAACGACTTATCGATCGGGCCTGACGGGACGCTGTACGCCAGCGATCCGAATTGGGGCAATGATACCGGACAACTGTGGCGAATCGATCGCGATGGTTCGGTGACGAAGCTCGCGGGTGACATGGGAACGACGAACGGGATCGAAGTCAGTCCCGACGGCAAGACGCTGTACGTTAACGAGAGCAAGCAGCTCAACGTATGGGCGTTTACGATTGCCGAGGACAGGACGCTTGAAAACAAGCGGCTGTTAAAGAAGTTCGACGACCACGGCTTTGACGGCATGCGTTGCGATGTCGACGGCAATCTGTACATCACACGTTATGGCAAGGGAACCGTGGTAAAGCTTTCGCCCGGCGGCAAAGTCCTCCAAGAGATCGACGTCCTCGGACCACGGCCCAGCAACATCTGCTTCGGCGGCCCGGACGGTCGCACTGCCTACGTCACGGAAGTCGAACACACGCGACTTGTGCAATTCCGCGTCGATCGACCCGGACTGGCCTGGAAGCGTTGGCAGGAAAAGGACTGAAGACATTTCTTGGTCGATTCGATCGCTCAACGGGAAGAACATCCGTCGCCGCCGTGAACGAAGCGAGCGACAGGGGCGAACAAGTCATCTTTCCAACGGAACGCCGCCGGAAGAAATCGCGAAGGCGATCCCGAAGGGGACTTGCGGATGTCCTGTGTTAGGACCGATCGAGATATAGCTGGCGTAGTGGTGGCTTCCAGCCGCCGCATATTCAGCGGCGGCTGG
>JAQBZB010000037.1 GCA_027622275.1 Planctomycetota bacterium
GACGCCACCTCTTCTCGATTACACCCGAATCCCCGCCCAGCGCTGGCGTTTTCAAACGCCGTTCACACGTCGTCGGGCTGGCGAACCATACGGTGCTGATCGCCAAAGACGGTAAGGAACGGCCGATTGACAACAGTGCCGCACCGACCGTCGATGAGGCGGGCCAAGTCATAGGCGTGGCGCTCGTCTTCCGAGACGTTTCGCAACGCAAACGGCTGGAACAGGAAGTGCAGGACGCGCGGGCTTACGCCGACAATATCTTGGCAACCTTGCGCGACCCGTTCCTGGTCCTCGACAAGAACTTGCGGGTCGTGACGGCCAACCACGCCTTCTATGAGAACTTCCACGTCACGGCGGAAGAGACGCAAGGCTGCTTCGTCTACGACTTGGGTAATCGCCAGTGGGACATCCCCAAGCTGCGGACGCTGCTTGAGGAAGTGCTCCTCCAAGGCCACGCCTTCCAAGACGTCGAAGTAGAACACGACTTCTCGACCATCGGGGAAAAGGTCATGCTGCTCAACGCCCGCCGCATTCGCAGACCGGGCAACAATTCCGAACTGATCCTGCTCAACATCGAGGACATCACCGAACGGCGGCTGGTCCAACTGCTACTGCAGGTCTCGGAAACTCGCTTTCGGCGTCTGTTCGAGGCGGCTCACGACGGCATCCTCATCCTCGACACCGCCAGCCGCAAGATCACTCACGTCAACCCGTTCCTGACAAATCTGCTCGACTATCCAGCCGAACACTTCCTGGGCAAGGAACTCTGGGAAATCGGCTTCCTGCGTGACAAGCAGGCCAGCGAAGCCGCGATGCAGCAGTTGGACGAGCAAGGCGAGATCCGTTACGAGAGCCTGCCGCTGGAGGACCGCCACGGCAGCACGCACCCAGTCGAGATGATCGCGAGCCTGTACCAGGAGGACCACCATCCGGTCATCCAGTGCAACTTTCGCGACATCTCCGATCGCAAGCAGGCCGAGGAGACGCTACTCAAAGCCGGGGCGTTGCAGAGCGCGATCTTCAACAGCGCCAACTTCTCCAGCATCGCCACCGACGAGAAGGGCGTGATTCAGATCTTCAACGTCGGTGCTGAGCGGATGCTGGGCTACACGGCCGCCGAAGTGACGAACACGATCACGCCGGCCGACATCTCCGATCCGCAGGAATTGATAACGCGCGCCAAAGCCTTGAGCAAGGAGTTCGCCACCACGATCACGCCGGGCTTCGAGGCCCTGGTTTTCAAGGCCGCACGCGGGATCGAGGACATCTACGAGCTGACGTACATCCGCCAGGACGGCAGCCGTTTTCCGGCAGTCGTCTCGGTCACGGCGCTCCGCGACGATCAAAACGCCATCATCGGCTATCTGCTGATCGGCACCGATAACACGGCGCGCAAGCAGGTGGAAGCCGAGCGAATGCTGCTCGATCAGCGCGTGCGCGACCAGCAGTTTTACACACGCTCGCTGATTGAATCGAACATTGACGCGTTGATGACCACCGATCCGCGGGGCATCATCACCGACGTGAACAAGCAGATGGAGGCGCTCACCGGATGCACGCGCGACGAACTGATCGGCGCGCCGTTCAAGGACTACTTCACCGACCCGGAGCGAGCCGAGGCGGGCATCAAGCTGGTGCTGGCCGAAGGCAAAGTCACCGACTACGAGCTGACCGCACGCGGCAGGGACGGTCAGGAAACCGTGGTTTCCTACAACGCGACGACCTTCCACGACCGCGACCGAAAGCTGCGGGGAGTGTTCGCCGCCGCCCGCGATGTCACCGAACGCAACCGCTTGGAATTGCAGATGCGCGAGCAGAAGGCCAAGCTGTCGGACCTGCACCGCCGCAAGGACGAGTTCCTGGCGATGCTCAGTCACGAGCTGCGCAGCCCGCTTGCTCCCATCGCCAACGCCGTGCAACTGCTTAGTCTCCAGCGGGGGAGCGAGAACCTGATCCAACAGCAAGCCCGCGGCATCATTGAACGTCAGATGGGACAACTGCAACATCTCGTGAATGACCTGCTCGAAGTTTCCCGCATCACCACGGGCAGGGTTCAGCTTCGTCGCGAGCGGGCCGCGATCGGCGGCATTGCGGAACGCGCGGTGGAAACGGTGCGCCCGCTGATCGAGCAACGCCGGCAAGAACTCACGGTGTCGCTGCCGACGGAACCCGTCTGGCTGCACGCCGACGCTGCGCGGCTGGAACAGGTGGTGGTGAACCTGCTCAGCAATGCGGCCGAGTACACCGGGGAAGGCGGCCACGTCTGGCTGAGCGTCGAGTTGGAAGGAGACAAGGAGAGGGGGAGAGGGGGAGATGGGGAGACAAGGAGATGGGGAGACAAGGAGAAAGAGTTCAGCCCTTCGGCGCTCTCCTCTCCCCGTCTCCCCCTCTCAAGTCGTTATCCGCGTGCGGGATACCGGCGTCGGCATCAGCCCGGCACTGCTGCCGCGCATCTTCGACCTGTTCACCCAGGCGGAACGATCTTTGGACCGTTCGCAAGGCGGATTGGGCATCGGACTGGCTCTGGTGCAACGACTCACGGAATTACACGACGGAAAAGTTGAGGCTTCCAGTGTTTTGGGAGAAGGCAGCGAGTTCGTCGTGCGTCTGCCGGTGCTGCCGACTGACGCATCAGTGCCAACGTCGCCCGTTACGGAAACCGACCAATCGCCCACCCGGCCCTTTCGAGTGCTGGTGGTGGATGACAACGTCGATACAGTGTTGAGCTTCTCGATGCTGCTGAAAGCATCGGGGCATGATGTGCGGACCGCGCACGACGGGCTGGCGGCCGTGCAAGCGGCCCTCGACTATCGACCGGACGTGGTGTTGTTGGACATCGGCTTGCCCGGGCTGAACGGCTATGAGGTAGCTAAACGGCTCCGACAGCAACCCGAATTCAAGAACATTGTGCTGGTCGCCTTGACGAGTTATGGCCAGGATGCAGACCGACAGACTGCGCTGCAAGCGGGATTCAATCACCATTTGGTCAAGCCCGCCCGTTTGGCGCAGCTGCAAGAAATCTTGGCGACCGTATCGGAGCAGGTGATTTGATGCAATTGGCGTGGATCGACAAAGCGGGTCACGAAACAACTCGAGGAACGGCGGAAAGGCTTCAAGCCGGAGGCTTGGCAGCAATTAGCCGGGGGCTGAGCGCAGCGACGCCCCCGGTACGAGAATCCAACATTGATTCGACCCCAGCGGGGTCGCAGCCAGATTGGCTGGCATCCCGCTGGGATGCAATGACTCGAACGACCAAACCGGGGGTATCGCTGCGCTCAACCCCCGGCTAATTGCTGAAAACCCTCCGGGTTGAAGACAGCCGCAATTTTGCTGAGTCTTTCACTCACGATCTCGATGCTTGCAGTAGGAAACAAACCCATGCCAACCACCAACACCTCTCTCCGAGTTCTTATCGTGGATGACAACCGCGATGGTGCGGACGCTTTGGGTTTGCTCGTGGAAGCACTCGGCAATCAAGTGCATGTGACCTACGGGGGGGCGCAGGCACTCGACGTGGCGACCGCCTTTCGTCCCGATTTGATACTCGTCGATTTGCTCATGCCCGACATGAACGGTTGTGATCTCGTCACGCGATTACGCCAACTGCCGGCCTTCGCACACACCAAGATCGTGGCCATCACCGGCCTGAAAGACGAAGGACACAAAACATTGGCCAAGAATGCCGGGTGCGATTCGGTCGTTGTCAAACCCGCAGCCTTGACCGAAATCGAAGCGGTCTTGGCGAGTGTCGTTCCCGTGGTAGCACGTGCGAGCCAATCGCCAACACAACCGAAAGAGCGTGCGAACCTTGAAGCAGATCGTCGTCTGCCGATCAATGAAGCCCGACGAATCAGACGCGAACGCCCCTCCAAAACTCTGACTCAAGCCGAGAGCGAAGCGGTCATCTGTGATGGGATCGTTCGCTTTCAAGAGGAGTATTTGGGATGGAGGTCGGAGCAGATTCACGTCCACTTCATCAAAGACCTCTTGGTAGTCCGCCTTCGCGGTGTCTTGACTCTCGCCGAACGGCAACTCGGCAAATCGTTCTCGCCGGAAAAGGGCAGGGATCTCATCAAGCAAACCCGGAAGCAACTTCTGGAGTTGGCACGCCCGATGTTGGAATCGCTGGTCCACGAGGCCGCCGGCGTGAAGGTGTTGAGCATGCACCATGACATCAGCACCGTAACCGGTGAGGAAATGGTGATCTTTCCCTTAGTCGAAGCGCCTCGCTTCCAATGAGAACTCAGCCGTTGAAGGCTGCCCCTATTTCAAACAACAGGAGACCGAGATGAACTACGCGTTGGTTTGGTTTCAAGGACGACGTCGTCGTGCGACTCAGTCCCATGTCGACAGCCAGTCGCATCGACGTGCGTTCGGTCTCGCGCGTGGGCAAGAGTGATGTCGGCACCAATGCCTGTCGCATCAAGGCGTACTTGGCCCGAGTGGCCTTATCCGCTGGAGCCCGGTTGACGTGATCCTGCTGTTACGAAAGGGCTGAACATTCCCGGACAAGAACTTTTGAAGAGCCCATGCAACCCTGCGCCCGCTTGCTTTCCCTCGCCTGTCCCGTAGAATGATGACCATCGTGGAACCGTGATTGACTTCGATTCGGTTCCGCAGCATTTGAGTTGTTGGATGACTGGATAAAGAGCAGTCCGGCTAGTTCGGGAGGCTCGTTAACGAGTAAGCCGACGTGGGTGAACTACCTTCAGGTGTTCCCCCCCACGTCGGCTTTTTTTGTGGCTGTCCATCGTTGAAAGGTCGACACAATGATCGCAGTGATTGCCGACACACCGAACTACGTCTTGATGGAACGGAATTGCCGCATCGGTCCAAAAGTCATCCCATTGCTATCGGGCACTGAGTGCTTGCCAATCTATGGATTCTCTGACAAGGGTCCGTATGACAAGTTCTGCGCGAATAGCCCACTGGCGCTAACTCCTTACCCATTGGTCAAAGGTTACCTTCAAAGGCAGACTGACACGCCAGGCGAAGGACTCAAGCTCGTGGTGGTCGACGCGGAAGGACCTCGTGAGCTTCTTCTTTACGCCGCGACGATGGAGGCAGTACTGGAAGCCCAGGAGCATCGAACGACTCACGTCACCCTGACGCACCAGTTGACGTTCGATCAGGAAGCCGACGCTTATCGGGTGGAAGAAGCGTCCGCGTGACACTGTGCGCCGATTCGGTCACGGAGGAGATTGTGCCATTAACACAAAAGGAATTGAGCCATGCATGCTGTTCGCCCTCTTTTCGTCTCCACTTATCCGCCGGAAGAGTGCGGACTCGCAACGTTCACAAAGGATTCGGCCGACGCGGTGGATCTGGCGGCGGGCGAGCGTGTGTCGTCGGTCGCGGCGATCCAGAAGTTGCGGACGATCCCGAGCAACGATCCTCGCATCGTCCACATCATCGATAACAGCCTCGCCAATGCCTACTGCTCGGCAGCGGAAGTCGCCAACGAGGGGCCGTGTGACGTCGTCAGTCTGCAACACGAATTCGGCCTCTATCCGGACGATTGGGGCCGCCGCGTGATGGACTTCATGCGCGACTGCGAGAAACCGATCGTCACCACGTTTCACACGTTGCTGACGCAGCCTGAATCGCTGCCGCGACGCCTGATCCAGGATCTGGCAGCCCAGAGCCAGCGAGTCATTGTGATGACCGAGATCGCCGCCCAATTGCTCGCCGATGTCTATGGCGTTTCGGGGCCTTCCGTGCATGTGATTCCGCATGGCGTGCCAGTCGTTCCCTTTAATCGCGACCCGAGTCACAAGGAGCGATTAGGTCTGACGGGCCGCCGGGTTCTTTGTACTTTCGGACTCATCAACCGAGGCAAAGGGCTGGAACACATGATCCGAGCGATGCCGCAAGTCGTGGCTGCGTGTCCCGAAACGACATATTTGATCGTGGGGGTCACGCACCCGCAGGTGAAGCGGCAGGAAGGTGAAGTTTATCGCGAGGGACTGGTCGCGTTGGCCGAGTCGCTGGGCGTCGGCGAAAACGTCCGCTTCGTCAACGAGTATCTCAGCCTCGCCGAGCTGATCGCGCACTTGCAGGCGTGCGACGTGTTCGTGACGCCCTATCCGGGAAAAGATCAGATCGCCAGTGGCACGATGGCCTACGCGATAGCCGCGGTCGGCGCGGTGGTGAGTACGCCCTATCTCTATGCCGAAGAAGTTCTCGCCGACGGGCGGGGCTTGCTCGTGCCCTTCGCCGATAGCGCTGCGATGGCCGAGGCGACGCTCCGGCTTCTAACGGACGCAGAACTGTTGGCCGCAACCCGGCGCAGAGCTTACCGATACGCCAAGCCGATGTTCTGGCCCAACGTCGGCCGGCGCTATCTCGACGTCTTCGCCCAGGCAGTGGCCGAGACTCGACTTATCAGTAGCCACAGTCGCCAGACGGTGGGCTTCCGGGAAAAACCACGCTCTGGCGAGCGTGGCTACGGTGCATCTCGCATTCTGCCGCTCGCCTCAGGGAAGGAAGTCTAATGGACGCTCGCCATTGTTTGCCGCTGGAACACTTGGATCGAATGACCGACTCCACGGGATTGATTCAGCACGCCATCTACAGCATTCCGCGGCGCGAGAGCGGTTACACGACCGACGACAACGCCCGCGCGCTGCGGTTGTGTGCTCGACTGTGGGGCGATCAGCCGGATGATCGCATGTTGACTCGCGTGACGTGCTACTTGAGCTTTCTGGAACACGCTCGCTGCCCGGTTCGCGGGTTCCACAACTTTCTCAGCTACCAACGCGACTGGTTGGATGCTAATGGCACGGGAGATTGCCAGGGCCAGGCTGTGCTGGCACTAGCCGAAGTGCTCGGCAGCCGTCTGCCAACCGGATTCCGAGGGTTGGCTCGCGAACTACTCGACGGAGCCCTGCCGGCTTTGGACGAATTGCGGAGCTTGCGAGCCCAAGCCTATGTGATTCAAGCTTGGGCGAGTCTGTGGCGGGCTGGCGTCGAGAACATCGGCCCGCTGGAACGCGTCGCCCGACACGCGGCCGATCGGCTGGTTGAGTGTTACCATCGCTCGCAGCGTTCGGACTGGTATTGGTTCGAGTCTCGGATGACTTACGCCAATGCAGTGTTGCCGCACGCGTTGTTCGATGCGGCTGAGCGTTGGCCCGACGAGGCGTATCTTTCCATCGCGGAGTCGTCGTTCGGCTTCCTCGATCTGGTAACGACGGCTGACCATGACTTTTGGCCCATCGGCAACCGCGACTGGTATTCGCACGGCGAAGAAAAGTCGCTGTACGATCAGCAACCTGTCGAGGCATCCACGATGGCCGCCGCCGCACTGGCTGGGTTTCAGGCACGCGGCGACGACAAGTATCTGAAAGTGTTCTTTCGAGTTTACGAATGGTTTCTCGGCCGGAACAGCCTCAAGCAACCGCTGGCTGATGATCAGAGCGGGGCCTGTTTCGATGGTCTTCAACCCGCTGGAGTCAACAGAAACCAGGGAGCCGAATCGACGCTCGCCTATCTGTGGACCGAACTGCTACGGGTCAGCGAGCAACCAGCGCTCATCGAGCGCACCGAGACGACCGTCGCCGTCAAATAGCCGCGGAGGCGAATGCGGTGCGCACATTTTTCTCTCCAAAAAATTGGTCGGTAAGTTCCGCCATGCACACCAACACGATAAATCTCAAACGGACCAGCACCGTTCTCAAGCCCGACCTGACCCGGGTTCTTTTACGGCCCTTTAGACACGGGGATTCACAACGAGTTGGCGGGATCATCGACCGGATCATGTCACTCCCTGAAGAGCAGGTTGGCGATCTGCTCGATAAGGTTTCCGCCGAGTTCTCGCAGCGGCACCACCAGATTCGCAAGCGTTTTCTGGAACGCTTCGAGGAATTCTGCCAAGACTATGTTGTGGGAGACAATCTTTCCGAACAACGGCGGCTATTGATCGGCTCCTACTTCCTCGCCGAATACTCGCTCGAATCGGCCGCACTGTTCAATCCCTCGATTGTTCCGCACACCGACCAATCGGATTTGCCTCCTGGTGCGCTGCGATTCATTCTCAGCCTGCGAGCCACGGGCGAGGGGCATATCTCTTCCGTCACCTTTCGAACCGGGATCATTCATCCCGACAATCGAATCGAAGTGCTGGACCCAGCCGGCTTCCTCACCGAGCCACGCCAAATCCCGAACATGGCATTCGAGAAGGGCCTGTTCCGACGGAAACTCCGCGAGCTGGGATTGATCGGCGAATTCGCGCGGCGGGTCATGAATCGGCTTGGAGACTCATTCTCCGCGCAAGAGCTTCGCCGCGGCATCGACGCCGAGTTGGACCAAGAGCGTCAGTCGCAGGGAGTGCTGCACGAAGATCATCGCACCGCTCACGGGATCTGGATGCTGGCCCAATCGAACTACGAGGTCCAGTTCGAGGCTGAGCAGAGACTTTCGGCTCGCATTCTCTTTCCGGCGACGCCGTCGCAAAGCAACGGCATCGAAGACGCGCGGTTTGTCCGTTTCCGGAACGACGACGGCAGCCACATCTACTACGCAACCTTCACCGCCTATGACGGCAGGGTGGTCATGCCGGAGTTGGTCGAGACCGTCGACTTTCTTCGCTTCCGCTTTATCACGCTCAATGGGCCAGCCGCGCAAAACAAAGGCATGGCCATGTTCCCCCGGAAGATCAACGGGCAATACGTCATGCTCGCGCGTCAGGACGCCGAGAGCATCTATCTCAGTTTCTCCGACAATGTTCATTTCTGGAATGAACGCAAAATGCTGCTCAAGCCAATGTTTCCGTGGGAGTTGATTCAGATTGGAAACTGCGGATCGCCCATCGAAACCGACGCGGGCTGGCTGGTGCTCAGTCATGGTGTCGGCCCAATGCGAAAGTACTGCATCGGTGCGTTCTTGTTGGATCGTGATGATCCCAGCAAGGTCATCGGCCGGCTGCGGGAACCCTTGCTTCAGCCCAACGAGCACGAACGCGAGGGCTACGTGCCGAATGTCGTTTATACCTGCGGCACTCTCCTGCACCGGGGCGAACTTATCATTCCGTATGCAATGGCCGATCACGCCACCGGGTTCGCCACGGTCCCGATCGATGAAGTGCTGGCCGCGATGCAGTGCAACAATCTCTGAAGGACAACAGATTTACGAACGGAAGGGGGATGACGAGTGAATTCGTTCGGGTTGCAGAACGACGGGGCTGGGCCAAAATGATGAGACCCGTGCGTAGTGGTACAGTTTGGCGGTTCGCATCATAACCCGCAGCGTAAGTTTTGAAGTTGCCCTGTTTCCTCCGCCCCAAAAGGGGCAACCCTATGTCAGCCCAGGGCAACGCCCTGGGAAATGTGCAAACGATGGAGATCGGAGCCCTGAAAGGGCGGCACGAGCCTCCCGGCAGACGCTAGTGCCGCCCCTTCAGGGCTCAAACGCGTTGCTGCAATCACAACCCAGGGCGTTGCCCTGGGCTGGTATATAGCTGCCCCTTCGGGGCGAAGAACCGAAAGTGCGCAACTTCAAAAAGCGTAAGCGAGGATTGAATGCATTTCCTCGCTTCCGCTTCGGGTTGCGACGGATGTGCCAGTGACCATCAGGTTTTCCAAACTGTACCGCTCCCGACCCGCGTGACAACGCATAGACAAGGTGAATCGATATGGCCATAGACCCCATTTGCGGCATGACCGTGGACGAAGCGTCCCCGTTGCGAGCCGAACGTGATGGAGAAACATTCTATTTCTGCTCTGACCACTGTCGGCAGAAGTTTCTGAAAAGCGGAAAGCCGAGAGCGGAGAGCGAAGAGCCGGACGTTGCGACTCGCAGGTGTTGCCAATCGCCTGCACAAGTTGAAAATGCATCTGGCACTCAGCCCTCGACTCTCCGCTCTCCGCCACTCTACACCTGCCCGATGCATCCCGAGGTGCAGCAGGATCATCCCGGCGATTGCCCGAAGTGCGGCATGGCGTTGGAACCGACGACGGTGACGGCCGGCGCGGATGACGAGGATAACTCCGAACTACGCGACATGACTTTGCGTTTCTGGATCGGTGCGGCGCTGACGTTGCCGGTCTTTACGCTGGCGATGGCGCACATGATCCCGCTGCTCGGCGAGCAATCGTGGGTGAGTGGCGACTACTCGCGCTGGCTGCAATTCGCGCTCACGACGCCCGTGGTCTGCTGGGCGGGCTGGCCGTTTTTTAAGCGCGGCTGGCGCTCCGTCGTGACAGGCCACTTGAATATGTTCACGCTGATCGCCATCGGCGTGGGCGCGGCGTTCGTCTTCAGCGCCGTGGCGATGCTCGTGCCCGGCCTGTTCCCCGACACGATGCAGCACGACGGCCAGGTCGCCATCTACTTTGAAGCCGCCGCGATGATCATCGTGCTGGTGCTGTTGGGTCAAGTGCTCGAACTCCGCGCCCGCAGCCGCACAGGCAGCGCCATCAAAGCCTTGCTCAACCTTGCACCTCCCACGGCGCGGCAAGTCGCGCCGGGCGGCGATAACGAAGTTCCGCTCGACCAGGTCCACGTCGGCGATTGGTTGCGCGTGGTGCCCGGCGACAAGGTGCCCGTGGATGGCGAGGTGGTCGAAGGCCACTCCAGCGTGGAAGAGTCGATGATCACCGGCGAACCGCTCCTAGTGGAAAAGACAGTCGGCGACAAAGTGACGGGCGGCACCGTCAATGGCCCCGGCAGTTTCGTCATGCGCGCCGAGCGCGTCGGCAGCGACACGCTGCTCGGGCAGATCGTCAACATGGTGGCCGAAGCCCAGCGCAGCCGCGCGCCCATTCAAGGTCTCGCCGACAAAGTCGCGGGCATCTTCGTGCCGGCGGTACTGGCGGTGTCGCTGCTCGCCTTCGTCGTCTGGATGTGGATTGGTCCCGAGCCCAAACTCGCGAATGCCATCGTCAACGCCGTCGCCGTCCTCATCATCGCCTGCCCCTGCGCCCTCGGCTTGGCAACGCCCATGTCCATCATGGTCGGTGTCGGACGCGGCGCGCAAGAGGGCGTGCTCGTGAAAAACGCCGAAGCGCTCGAACAGCTGGAGCGAGTCACCACGCTCGTCGTTGACAAGACGGGCACGCTCACCGAGGGCAAACCGAAACTCCTGGACGTCCTGCCGGTCGACGGCTTCGACGCGCGGGAATTCCTGCGTCTGGCCGCCTCGCTGGAGCAGAACAGCGAACATCCGCTGGCCGCCGCAATTGTCCGAGGCGCAAAGGAGAAAAATCTCGCCCTCGAAGAAGTGAAAGACTTTCGCTCCGTGACGGCGGGAGGCGTCGTCGGCAGCGTCGCCGACCGAGCGGTGATGGTTGGCAAACCGGACTTCCTGCGCGGCGAAGGGATCACCGGCTTGGAGCCGCTGGAGGCCTCGGCCGTGAAACTTCAAGAGGACGGCAAGACCGCGATGTTTGTCGCCATCGATGGCAGACCGGCGGGAGTCCTCGCCGTCGCCGACCCAATCAAAGCCACCACCGCCGAAGCCATCAAGGAACTCCACGCACTCGGCTTGGAACTCGTCATGCTTACCGGCGACAACCGCCGCACCGCCGCCGCCGTGGCCCGGCAGCTGGGTCTTGATAAGGTGGAGGCGGAAATCGAGCCCGCTGAAAAAGTCGCCCACGTCAAGAAGCTGCGCGCGGCAGGCAAACACGTCGCGATGGCCGGCGACGGCATCAACGACGCACCGGCGCTCAGCGAAGCGGAAGTCGGCATTGCGATGGGCACGGGCACCGACGTGGCCATGCAAAGCGCCGGCATCACGCTTGTGAAAGGCGACCTGCGGGGCATCGCCAAAGCCATCCGACTGAGCCGCGCCACGATGTCGAACATCCGGCAGAATCTGTTCTTCGCATTCCTTTACAACGCACTTGGCATTCCGATCGCGGCGGGCGTGCTTTATCCATTCTTCGGCTTGCTGCTCAGCCCGATCATCGCCGGTGCCGCGATGAGCCTGAGTTCCGTCTCGGTTATCAGCAACGCCCTGCGGCTGCGGAACGTGAGGCTGTGACTCCGTCGACTACGGACTTAGCAAATCGCGAGGACACGATGGAATTGCGCAGAAAACGTGAGGGCTCCTACTGATTTGCTCGCGTAGTGCCTTTCGTTTTGTGGTATGCTCGTATTGGAGGGTAACTGATGGCAATGACAGTCTCCCCTGAAAATCAAAATCTCCTTAACGACCTGGTCGCAAGCGGCGAGTTCCGGTCGCAGGATGAAGCCCTATCGGCAGCAATCCGTTTCCTGCGGGATCGAACGACGAACGGAAGTACATCTCAGGGTGACGTCCTCCCGCCCGACGAGTGGATTAAGGAATTCGACCGCATTACAGAATCGCGCCATGGCCGCAATCCTCGCCTGGACGACTCACGTGAAAGCATTTACGGTGATCGCGGGCTGTGAACGGTCTTCTCGACACGAATATTCTCACGCGTTGGGTCAACACCGTAGATTCGCAGCATCCGGAAGCCGTCGAGTGCCTTCGTCGGTTGCGAACCAGCGGTCATATTCCGACGATTGTGCCGCAGAACCTTTACGAGTTTTGGGTTGTCGCGACGTGCCCGATTGCTGTGAACGGATTGGGCATGACCAGCGGCGACGCAGAAACGGAGCTGCGAAGATTCGGTCCGCCACTGTTCGTTCTCTTGCAAGATGAACGGGCAATCTTGCCGAGGTGGCAAGAACTCGTGACCAAGTACGATGTGAAGGGGAAACCCGCGCACGACGCCCGTCTTGCCGCTGCCATGATCCGACACGGCTTGAGCCATTTGGTCACGTTTAACAACTCCGACTATGCTCGGTTTACGGAGATCACTGCCGTCACACCCGGCGCGGTTATCTCCGGTGCATTGTCGACCAGACGGTTGCGTCGGTTGGCTATTCACACCGTTGACGATCGCGTCAATACTCTCCAGCGGGAACTACACGGGATCAATCGCGAAGGTGCCGATTTTCAAAATGCGTTGGCCAACTTAAGCCGTCACGCGTACTATGTGGCGCAGATCGTTGGGATATTCCTTGTCCAAACCTCGCGACGCTACACCTCCGACGCGGCTTTTCTTTCACTGCCGGCGAATACTTGTGATTTCGGTGCCGGTCCACGATCGCACGGTTGTCGCGCAACACTTCGTCATGATGTTGCTCGATGTACCGGATCGCTTCCTGCACGTCGTCAGGCGGCAAGCGAAACAGACCGGCAATCTGGTCGTGATGCCACCCTTTCTGCCAATCGTCCACGACGTCGTACACGGTGATCCGCGTTCCTTCAATCTCCGGACCTCGCCCGCGATCAATGATCTTGGCTGTCATGACTTTTCACCGCAAACGATAGGTTGTAACGAAGCACGCCAATATTAGACGTGATCCTGCAACGGCGGTCATCATCAGCCAATGAAGTGCCCGCTCACAGAGCAACGTCAATCGGGAGGATTCCGCACCTGAGTCGAAGCGCGGCTGACCAACGCGGTTCGATCTACCTCCCCTTGAATCACGGGAGTGGTTGGCAAACCGGATTTCCTGCGCAGCGAACAGATCACCGGCCTCGAGCCGCTGGAAGCCTCGGCTGCGAAACTTCAAGAGGACGGCGAGACCGCGATGTTCGTCGCCATCGATGGCGACCCGGCGGGAGTGCTTTACCCGTTTCTTCGGCTTGCTGCTCAGCCCGATCATTGCCGGTGCCGCGATGAGCCTGAGTTCCGTCGCGGTCATCAGCAACACCCTGCGACTGCGGAACGAGAGGCTGTGACCGCTGGGTCTACACCAGCGTTGCAAAACTTCTCTTCAGTTTCCTGAAGCACGCCGCCTGTTAGGCTGTCGACCGCAGCCTGACCTTCAACGGGATCGTGTTCCTCCAAGAACGGGCGTCCAATTGAGATCCAACGACTTTCACATGCAGGATATAATCCGGTTCGTCGTCACGAGGAATTTGTTTTTGAAGAAGTTGACGTGCGTTAAAGCTCGTCGACGGGGACAAGCGCGACGGTTAAGTTATTGCCAAGATGCCTCTTGAATCAGCGATTGATCAAACTCAAAACTGTCGCTGACGCCATTCTTATCCTCGCGGATTCAGCCGAATCATGATTCTTGCGTCTGACTTTAGTGGCATCCTTTGGGAGATTCTGTCCGCTGTACTCGGATTCGTCTTCTTCTGCGTTGCCGCCGGGGCCGTCACAGCGGGCCTGATCCGTCAGTTCGCGAAGAGACGACGCTTCGGAGTTTTGGTGTCGATATGCGTTATCGGTTGGGCCGCAGTTTTGGGGATGGGGTGGATGCTCTACCAAGAGTGGTTACAGGTGCCAATCCCCGCCGAGCGAGCAATGGTCGAGGCGATCAAATCAAAGGGCGGCAGCGTCGTGCTGAATGTGCGGCACGAAGTCGTGGGCGTGCGTCTGCATATGCCGCAAGTGACGGATTCCGATCTTCAAACACTCGTCGCGTTGCATAATCTCCAAAGCCTGGATTTATCCGGTAGTTCGGTCACCGACGACGGGCTGCAACATCTCAGCACTCTCACGCAACTGACGGTTTTGAATCTCTCCGGCACACGGGTCACGGACGCCGGACTGGAGAACCTACATGGACTTGAATCGCTCGCAAACTTGTGGCTCCGGCAGACGAACGTCACGGACGACGCGCGACTGGGCCTGATGGTCAGACTGACAAAGCTCAGAATGCTCGATCAAATGACTTCATCGCAGAACAGCACTGGTGCTGGATTGAACCTTCACGGCGCAAAGGCATCCGAGGCCGGGTTTCGGCTCCTCGCACAGATGGACGAACTTGTTGACCTCAACTTGGCACAGACGTCGATCACGGACGACGATTTGGAACTGTTGGCCTCGCTGAAACTGATTAGTCTTGACCTGCGGCACACCACGGTGACCGATGCTGGGCTTCTCCGCCTGGAGGCCCTGACGTCACTGCAATATCTTCATCTTGAGGAGACCCAGGTTACGCAAGACGGTGTCGAGAGACTTGCGGAGAAGTTGCCCCGGTGCGCTGTTTTCCCTCGCTAGCGCAGAATTCAACCTGAGGACAACACGAGTGCTATCGCTTGTTACCCGCCCGCCCGATAGAATGACGCGACCGTAGCGGAACCGCCTGGACACTGTGTTCTCAGGCAACGACGCAGCGCACTTTTTATTCAGGAACTGATCTAATGCCAGAAGGTACCATCAAGCGACTGACGGACAGGGGCTTCGGATTCATCGACACGGGGGGCGACAAGGATCTGTTTTTTCACTCGTCAAGCCTCGAGGGAGTGGGCTACGACGAACTCCAAGAAGGACAACGAGTGTCATTCACCGCCGGACGTGGCCCCAAGGGCCCCTGCGCCGAAAACGTTAAGCTGGCTTGACGGAGCCGAGACGAACATTACTTTTCAATCACGGAGAAACAGCCATGGGTGACAAGGGAAGTAAAGACAAAGGTAAAAGAGAAGCACAAAAAAAGGCCCTGCGCACTCCCAAGGAGAAGAGAAAGCTGAAAAACGAAAAGAAGAATAAGTGAATGGAAGCGTTTGGCTGAGCGCTTAAGTTCTCAGTGGGGCGTCGATCGTCGAGTCAAGCGACGAAGGCGTTTCGCCAGCGTGCTCCGACGCGCCCGCTGAAGTAGCTCGTCAAACTCATCAGGCTGAGCATTATCAAACACCACGCGGTTGCCTTGCCGCCCCGGAGACGATCGGCAAGGTCGAGGAGTTGAACGAACTGGCCTTGGTCACTAGAAAGCAGCGTCAGTCCGAACATGGCCGCATAACTCGCCGCGATCGCAAGCGTGAAGAACGTGACGACCCAGACGGAACTCCAGTCAGGCAGCTGCACTAAATAAATCGCATACGCGCACTGTAACACGCCGACCAGGAGCAATGCGCACGCCCAACGGCTCAGCCCGTCGGATGTCTGGCTTAACGAGTGTTCGACAACATCAGTGATCGCAGGGACAATTCCAACGAGTCCGGTGAGCATGATCGCGGCAGCCAACCACCGTACCGTCGCGACCTTGTCGCGATCCGCTTCATAGCCTCGTACGGATAACTCAACGTCGCCGGTTTCAAGTCGAGGGATCTCAGGGACATCGTCACTGGCGGTCTCTGACTCGCTCTTGGGATGCGATGAGCTTGCGGCGGGCAAAAGGCTGGGTGCGACCTGATGGTCGACAAGTTCGGGCTGTTCTTTAAGCTCGACAGATTCGCTCTGTGTTGCCTCTTGATTCACAATCAGTTTGGGCAGTGGCGGTGGCTTTCGAGATGTCTCCGGTTTGACTCGTGGTTCGGTTTGCAGTGACTCGGTATCGTTGGCAGCTGTCGGCACCTTCTTCGGCTCGTCCGGTTGAATTGTCGCTTCGATTGGATCGTCTTTGCCAGCTTGAATCGGTGGCGGTTCGGGATCGGGGAGATTCACGAGCGATGACAAGGGCTGCTCGATCTTGGATCGCTGAAGTGCCGGCTTCGGGTCGGCCTTGCGAGCTTCGAGTTGCGCGCGACGCTTCTCGACGACATCGGCGGGGACACGCAGCTTCCGTTCACAATTGGGGCATTTGATTCGCTTGCCCGCTGAACCGGACGAGACCAGCAACTTGCAGCCACAAATACAGCGACACTTCAATGCCATGACGAAATACCAACCACAAGGAAGGTGTCACCAAGAACCATCGGTTCTAGTTTCGTCGTGAGCGAGCCGGTGGTCAACGACTCGAAGCCGATCGCGGGGATTTCCCGCCTATTAGGCGAACGGCAGATGAGAATCTACCGAACGACAAGCTCGACGCGCCAGCGAGTGTGTCCAGGCACCCACTTGCTTGCGCTGCGAACTGGTATGCTCTGATCTGCCGCTCGCCTTAAAGCGGGCGGCATGAGGCGGGAATTAATCAAAGCATCAACAAATCAAAAGAACAAATCAAAAGGGTCAGGACTCTTTGATTTGCTTTACACTCAACAAAGAGTCCTGACCCTTTTGATTGGACCCTGTCAGCGGTTCGAACGCCGGATGAGACAGTGTGGAGCCTTCGAGCTTCGGATATCTACCAGGGTGGCGAGACCGAACCACTTCCAGCTGACGGAGCCGTGCCCGCAGCCTGCCAGTCGCTAGACAGCGAGTTCTCAAAGAACTACCTTCACGTAGTAGCGCTGCATGTACGCGCTCATCTCAATTCGCAAATTTCCCCATGACAGTGCTTTAGACTCCCTTTAGACTCCCTTTAGACTCCTGATTCCCGCATGGAAACTGAACTACAGATTGCATTTGCCATCCAACTAGCCGTCTTTGGTGTTGCTCACATTCTACGGCCCGGCGCATTGGTGCAGTTCTTTGCCGTTCTCGGCTCCAAGGGCGAAGCGGGTGTCGTCGTCATCGCGCTGCTCAGTCTGGTGACTGGCTCATTTCTCGTCGCTTTCCACAACGTGTGGACTGGATTGCCGATCATTCTTACTGTTTTCGGTTGGGCACAACTCGTGAAGGGCACGGCGTACCTGTTGTTTCCGACATTCGGTCTCAGGCAACTCGCACGTGTCACGCCCGAACGCACAAATCTCTTTCGCTTGCCAGGAATCCCGTTGCTGATCATGGCTGGATTACTGGCGTGGCATGTGATACGCGCGACGTGATTCAACCTCGCAGCGCCCCGCGGCTGCCAACAGAGCATCGGCAATCGATGTCGACGACGGGTTCGGGCATGCCGGAGGCGTCGCTAGCGGCATGATTTTGTCAAATGTCGCCGGTGTCGCTTCGTCGCTCTCGCCAACCATCTGCGATACGATGCACGCAGTGACCGATTGACGCGGCGTGACGCAATCGCCGTCTTTCTTCTTTTGCTCGCGGCCGGAATCTATCTGAGTTCGTAGCTCGACCGCGCTACGGCAGTGTCACGCGCCCGCCGCTGGCCACCAGCGTCTGGCCGGTCATGAAGCTGGAACGCTCGGAAAGCAGGAACAGAACCAGCTCGGCGATTTCGGCGGCTTGCCCAATCCGCTTCATCGGCGTGGCCGCGATCAGCCCGTCCAGAACGCCGCGGTCGACGCTGGCGATGATTTCCGTGTCGATCAACCCCGGAGCAACCGCATTGACGCGCACGTTGTGCTCGGCGACGGCGACCGCCAGGCTTTTCGTCAGCCCCACGACGCCCGCCTTGCTGACTGCGTAAGCGATCGACATCGGCCGGGCGGACAGGGCGGCAATCGACGAGATGTTGACGATGCGTCCGAAGCCGCGCTCGATCATGCCGTCCTTAACCGCCCAACTGGTCAAGTAACACCCGGTCAGGTTCACGTTCAACGAGCGCTGCCAGACATCGAGCGACGTTTGGTCGTGCGCGAGGAAGTCGAAGACACCGGCGTTGTTCACCAGCAAATCGATGGAGCCCAATTCCTCTTGGATGTGGTCGATCATGGCGCGGACCTGTTCGGGTGACGAGACGTCGGCTCGGCAAGCGATGGCTTGCCCGCCGCCAGCCTCGATCTGCTCGACCACTTCGCCGGCTGCCGCTTCGCTGGACAGGTAATTCACCGCCACCTTCGAGCCGGCGGCGGCCAACCGCTGGCAACAGGCGCGCCCAATACCCTTGGCACCACCCGTCACCAGCGCCGTGCGGCCTTGCAATTCGAATTCGTTCATCAGCACACTCGTCAGATCGGTCTCTCAAGAAGCGGACGGCGTGAGGTAAGACTTGTTGATCTTGGCCGCTACCGTGCCGATGTCGTAGTAGCCGACCGAAACCTGTCCGGCATGCGTCAGCAGGTCGTACGCCCGCCAACGGTCCCAGCCGTATTCGGCCTCCATCCAGAGAATCAACCAAGCGTAAGCTTGCGCGATCGATCGTTCCATCGGGCAGCCGGTGGCGATGGCCATGATTTCGTCGGGCGATTCGATCCGTGGCGCGGGGATCTTCTTGGCCTTGATCAAGTTGACCGTGATCGTCGTGTGCGCCGGCATCTCCAGGCCGCTGGCCGAAAGCTCGCCGTGTCCCATCGTCGCGTGTGCGTCTCCCAGATACAGAAAGGCCCCTGCCACGAATACGGGCAGGTAGACGATGTTGCCGGGACAGGTCTCGATAATATCCATGTTGCCGCCGTGCGATCCGGCCGGCCCCGTGGTCGGCACGCCGGTGTCCGGCGCCGTGCCGATGCAACCGAGCATCGGGCGATACGGCAGCGCGATCTCGTCGCTCCAGTAAATCAGTCCGTCTCGGATCGGACAGACGTGCGTGCCGTGTGGACAATCATCGCCCAGCCACTGGGCGAGTTGTTTGGGATCGCTGGTCCGCGTCGCGCATTGCCCGATGCTGGGCTGGATGTCGTCGATGGCGACCGCCAACGTATCGCCGGGCTCGGCTCCTTCCACCCAGATCGGCCCGGTCTGCGGATTGCCGTACGGCTTCTTGGTTTTGTCGCGGCGGTCTTCGTTCGTGCGGATTTGGCCGGAAAAGGCATCTTCCGATTCGACCAGCACCGTTTCGCTGGGCTGAATTCGCAGCCGCGGTTCATTGTGGCGGCTGAACTCGTAATATAGCGGTCCCACTGGCAGGCGTTGCATGGTGGCGGTCCTCGGCGACGGGAACGAAGCGGCTCGAAACAGCCCACATCGTGTCGCCGAACCGCCGCGAAGGCAAGTGGGTTGAATTGCACAAGAGTCATCGAGACGCTGCTCAAGGATGCCACGCACCTCATTTCAGGATATACTCACGGCGAACCGCCTGACTGCGAAACGGTTTCATTCAGGGCCAACCCTCAAACGGAGATCAAAAGATGCCGAATCAACAACTACCTGGTCGTCGACCGGCCCTTGCGTCTCAACCCCGGCGCGAGTTTCTCAAACAATCCGGGGCCTTGGCTCTGGCCGCATCGGGCCTACCGTTGGTTGCTGGTCGGTTGGCGGCCGCCGCGGACAAGAAGACGCCCGAAACGCTCGTCAAGATCCTGTATGACTCACTGGCAGAAAAACAAAGGAAGGAAGTCTGTTTCGACTGGAATCACATTGACAAGAATCGAGGTCTGTTGCGAACGCGCCTCGAAAACAACTGGAAGATCACCGAGCCGTCCATCAAGAGCAGTTTCTATACGGCCGACCAGCAGGTGCTGATCCGCGAAGTATTCGACGGCATGACAGATCCTGGCTGGCGCGAGCGCTGGGATCAGCAGCTCAAAGATGACGTCGGTGGATTTGGCAATCGCCAATCGATCGCCATTTTTGGGGAGCCCGGTACCGACCAATTCGAGTTTGTCCTGGCCAGCCGACACATGACTTTGCGCTGCGACGGCAACAGTGCCGAGCACGTCGCCTTTGGCGGTCCGATCCTGTACGCCCACGACGGCGAGGCCACATTCGAAGAACCCCATCACCCAAGCAACGTCTTCTGGCACCAAGCACTCGCCGCCAACAAACTATACGACATGTTCGATGGAAAGCAGCGTCAGCAGGCGTTGGTAATCAACGGCATGCCCTCCGAGGAACTGGTCGGGTTTCGCGGACCGAATGGCAGATTCGACGGCCTTGCGGTCACCGAATTCTCGCGGGACCAGAAAGAGCATCTGCAGTCCGTTTTGAAGCTGCTGCTGGAACCTTTCCGCCGGTCTGACCGGGAAGAGGTAACACGCTGTCTGAATGTCCAGGGCGGCCTGGATGCCTGCCGACTCGCATTCTACAAGGAAGGGGATCTTGGCAAGGACGGGATCTGGGACAATTGGCGACTCGAAGGCCCGTCGTTTGTCTGGTATTTCCGTGGCAAGCCTCACGTGCATGTCTGGGTTAATGTGGCAGACACACCTGACATCGAGTTGAATTCCTATCAGGATTCCGTCGGGGTTTGACGGATCCGTGGCCAAGGTGCCTTGACTCTCGACGACGAATGTGGCGCAGCAGTGCCCGAGGCGCGTCGACAATGGGTCGTCAAAACTGCCGGGCATTCCGGGCGATTGTTGTTCCTTGATATCCGGCCACTTATCATGGTGCATTGCACACGCGGCCCACTGCAATGAATTCGCACCACGGAGAACTCACTCATGTTCCGGCCCAGGATTTTGATCATCGCCCTCGGCGTCATGGCACTCGGCACAATCATGCCGGGCGTGACCGCTGGGCAAGGTCTTGAATACGTCAAGTCGCATTACACGAAGTACGAATATCAGATTCCGATGCGCGATGGCTGCAAACTATTCACGTCGGTCTATGTGCCCAAAGACGATTCGACCACTTATCCAATCTTATTGAAGCGAACACCGTACGGTCTGAAGCCTTATGGGGCCGATCAATATCCGGAGAATCTGGGCCTCTCGACGCAGTTTGCGGAGGCTGGCTACATCTTTGTCTATCAGGACGTACGAGGGCGGTGGATGTCCGAGGGCGAGTTCGACCAAATGCGCCCGCATCGGCCCAAGAAAAACGGCCCCGATGACTTTGACGAGAGCAGCGACACGTGGGACACCGTCGATTGGCTTGTCACCAATGTCCGGGGAAACAACGGCCGAGTCGGGATCGCGGGGATTTCGTATCCGGGGTTCTACACGGCGGCCGGCATCATCGACTCGCATCCGGCAATCCGCGCTGCTTCGCCGCAGGCACCGGTGAATGATTGGTTCGCGGGCGACGACTGGCATCACAACGGCGCATTCTTCCTGGCTCACATGTTCAACTGGATGTCCCGCAGCGGGCGCATTCGTCCCGAGCCGACGAACGATTATCGTGGTGCCACGTTCAACTATGGAACGCCCGACGGCTACGAGTTCTTCAAGCGGATCAAGACGTTGTCGGAGATCGATGAGAAGTACCTCAAGGGGGACGTCCCGTTCTGGAAAGAAACGATGCTTCACGGAACGTACGACAAGTTCTGGAAGTCGCGCAATATCCGTCCGCATTTGAAAAACGTCAAACCGGCGGTGATGACAGTCGGCGGCTGGTTCGACGCGGAGAATCTGTTCGGCGCACTGGAGACCTACAAGTACATCGAGGCCAACAATCCCAGCACGTCCAACATGCTGGTCATGGGGCCGTGGCGTCACGGCGGTTGGGCCAGCGGCGACGGTGCGTCGTTCGGCGACATTCCGTTCAACTCGAACACGGCTGAGTTCTATCGCGCGGAGATCGAGTTCCCCTTCTTCGAGTTTCATCTGAAGGACAAAGGCGAGATCGAACGTCCGGAAGCCTGGGTGTTCGAAATGGGAACGAACCAATGGCGTAAGTACGACGCCTGGCCGCCCAAGCAAGCCCAAGCGAAATCGCTCTACTTCCATGCCGGCGAGCGGCTGCGGTTCGATCGGCCCGACGAGAACGACGGCTTCGACGAGTACATCAGCGATCCGAACAAGCCGGTGCCGTTCATGAACATCACGGCCACAGGCATGGCGGCCGAGTACATGATCGCGGACCAGCGGTTCGCGTCCCGCCGCGCGGACGTGTTGGTTTATCAATCCGACGTGCTGGAAGACGACGTCACCTTGGTGGGGCCCTTGGAGGTCGACTTGTTCGTTTCCACATCGGGCACCGACAGCGATTGGGTTGCAAAACTGATCGACGTTTACCCGGACGACTATCCGGACCCCAAGGAGAACCCGAAAGAGGTCCGCATGGGCGGCTATCAGCAACTGGTGCGAGGCGACGTCATGCGCGGCAAGTTCCGCAACAGTCTCAAGACGCCCGAACCATTCGAACCCGGCGAGCCGACTCGTGTGAAGTTCACGATGCCCGACACGTACCACTGCTTCCGCTCGGGTCACCGCATCATGGTGCAAGTGCAAAGTACATGGTTTCCGCTGGTCGACCGCAATCCTCAAATGTTCGTGGACATCTACCACGCCGACGAGTCGGATTATCAGCCAGCAACACAGCGGATCTTTCGCTCGGCCGAGATGCCTTCCCGCGTGAAGGTATTGGTGCTGCCATGACACTTGGCTTGTTGCGAGCAAAGTAGGACGGATTTCTAATCCGTCAGGTATTCGGTTCAGAATGACTTTCACAAGGAGCCGCGACTATGCGACAACAGACGAATCGACGAGCCTTTCTGCGCGATGGCTTTCTAATCGGTGTCGGAGCCTCGGCGGGCGCTTTGATTCCCGTCGCCGCTCGCATTTTCACGCTGCAACCGGCGTTCGCAAGGGACGAGATCCCGACAGGAACCGCGGAAAAGCGGTTGCGCGAGTTAGCGATCGAATTACCGCCGCCGCCGAAACCGGTCGCGGTCTACGTTCCCGCGGTTCGCGTCGGCGACACCTTGTACGCATCCGGCCACGGACCTCGTCGTCTGGATGGCACTTCGGTGCAAGGAAAGGTCGGCCAGGATTTAACGCTCGAACAGGGTTATGAAGCGGCTCGTATTGTCGGGCTGAACGTCTTGAGCAGCGTCCGCAACACGCTAGGCAGCCTCGACAAAGTCGTGCGGCTCGTGAAAGTGCTCGGCATGGTCAATTGCACGCCGGACTTCGCGCAACAACCGCAAGTGATCAACGGCTTCAGCGAGTTGATGGTCCAAGTGTTTGGCGAAGAGGCCGGCAAGGGAGCACGGAGCGCCGTCGGCATGAATGCGTTGCCCAGCAACATCGCCGTGGAAATTGAAGCCATCTTCGAGGTGCGCGGATGAGTTCCAACAACGACAACGTCACGCGTCGCACGGTGCTCAAGACCGGTGCCGGCGGCGCTCTAGGCACCATGCTCACGCGAGAAACTTCGATGGCCAGCGAAACCACAACGCCGCCGCCCGACGTCTACCAATCGCTTGGCATCCGTCCGATCATCAACGCGGCCGGAACGATCACGGCGCTCGGCGGTTCGCTGATGCCGCCGGAAGTCGTGGCCGCGTGGACGGCAGCGGCGCGGAGTTTCGTGAGCTTGACCGAGTTGCAAGATCGCGTTGGCGAGAAGATCGCCGAGCGGCTCGGGGTGGAAGCCGCATTGGTGACAACCGGCGCGGCGGGCGGGATTGTGGTCGGCACGGCGGCCGCTTTGACACACCGCGACCGGAGTTTTGTTGAGCGTTTGCCTCTGCCGGCCGAGATGGATCTGCAAGTCGTCCGCCAGGCGTCACATCGCGAGTGCTACGACAACCAAGTGAAAGCTTGCGGCGTCCGGTTGGTCGATGTGGAAACTCGCGAAGATTTGGAGCGAGCGATCAACCAGCGGACCGTGATGATGTTCTCGTACAACGTTCATGAGGGCGAGAGCAAGATTCCACAGCGCGAGTGGGTCGAGGTAGCGCGGCGGAACAACATCCCCACTCTGCTGGATGCCGCAGCCGACGCACCGCCGCTGGACGCGCTCTCGAAGTACAACCGCATCGGCTACGACATGGTTGTTTTCAGCGGCGGCAAGGCGATTCGCGGGCCGCAAGATGCCGGCCTGCTGCTGGGACGCAAGGATCTGATCGAAGCGGCGAAGTTGAACACGGCTCCCCGTTGCGGCAACATCGGCCGAGGAATGAAAGTCAGCAAGGAAGACATGGTCGCGATGTGGGCGGCGATCGAACGTTTTGTAAGTCTCGATCACGAGGCCGAACAGCGCGAGTGGGAACGACGCATCGCCACGATTGAAAACGCTCTGGCATCCATCCCCACCGTCGAAACGAAACGAATCGTTCCACCGATTGCCAACCACGTTCCGCATCTGTTGATCTTGTGGGACGAGCAACGTGTCCGAGTCACCCCAGCGCAAGTGAAGGATCAACTAGCCGACGGCGATCCCTCGATCGTAACGGCGCGCGTCCACGGGACGGGCGACAAGGGCTTTCTCGTCTCGGTCTTCATGCTTCAGCCCAACGAGGACACAATCGTCGCCGCACGCCTGCGACAGATCCTCGAACAGGCGTTCAGTTAGGCCCGTCTCTACCGACTCCACGCGCGTCATGCTGGCGGTGTGGTCGTGGACCCAGGGATTCCTAGTTCAAAAGTCGCAGGAATTCATCGATGGTCAAATTCGCACCGGCGATGAATTGGCGCAGAGTTCCGACGCGAATGGTCCGATGATCCGGGACGACGACACGGGCAGGTGGGTCGTCACGTCGCAGGACCATGTGGCTGCCTCGTTGGCGACGAAAAGCGAAACCGATCTTCTCCAATGCCGCGCGAACGTCGTGGCCGGACAGGTCGCGCGGCAATTTGGCCATCAAACACGAACCTCGAGATCGACGTATTCACGGCCTGCCTCCGAAGGAATCGGGTCGCCAGCTTCCCGGCAATCTTCCAGATACACTTCGATCGCTTCCCGGATGTTCGCGAGCGCCTCGTCACGCGTATCCCCCTGGCTAACGCACCCTGGCAGCGCCGGAGCCGTCGCCACGTAACCTTCGTCGTCTTCTTGCTGAAGGATGACTGTGTATTGCATATTAAGAGCCTCCCTGAGCGTACTTTACCACAAACAGACTTTGACAACCACGCGCGAGTGACCCGACCGGCACGATCCAGGAATTTGTTCCTCGCCGCGCTTTCGGCTCGCCGGGTTAATCGGACTACAGCGATTGACGCAAACGGAGTTGTCCCGAGCTCCTCCAGTGCCGCGCATCGCCATCAATGAAATCCTCACCGGACAGCGCCGTCAGCAACGCGAACGCTTTGCGGCTGGGGTATCGACGGAAGAATTCATCGCCGAGTGATGTCGGTGGCTGCTGCTTCGCCAGTGGAGTCCGATGGCGCGATTGGCCTTTTACACAATGGTTGTCCGAAGTGCCACATAACCGCAGCGAGTCGATCGAGGCAAACCTGGGGACCTTCTGACATCGGCAACGATATCGAATCAATCTGCAATCGCCGCCCGCCGAGGGTGGTGTTAAGCAGATTGCGCTGGCAGGCGTTACTTGTGGTTGTGGTTGGATAAACGAGCGATACGCGGTCGGCAGCAAAGGCAACAGCGTACGTGCACATTTGAAATCGATCGATTCGGCTTTCGTTGCCGAATTCGCACTTGTACTTTGCGTCCAACACCCACCGCGAACGTTGCTTCTGTAGAACGACATCCGCGTTCAACCAACGCTTCCGGTCATTGCGGCCAGCTGGGTCATCCCAACGCCGCGTATGCTCGGCGTTAGGAAGTCGCTGCCAACCGGTTTCCGTGAGTTCACCGCACATACGACACAAAGCACGTTCCCAAATGGATGCCAGTGACAACGTGAACGCCTGTCCGCCCATATTGGACGTCGGATCAATCACTGCACCGACTAGGATGACCCGAGCGAGTTGCAATGCCGCGCGGTAACCCGGCGG
This sequence comes from Planctomycetota bacterium, assembly GCA_027622275.1. Taxonomy (GTDB): domain Bacteria; phylum Planctomycetota; class Planctomycetia; order Pirellulales; family Pirellulaceae. Next base: position 26,144 of record JAQBZB010000037.1, read on the forward strand.
GCATGCCCATTGAGCTGCCGTTACTGCGGCTATTGGATCGTCGATGTCACGTGCAATCACCGACCATTGCTCGCGCAACCGGGCCATGCGTTGTCGATCGTCCGCACCGCCGTTGACCAGCAAGATCGGAACGCGATCGAGTGCTTTGGCGAGAACGATGTTGAAAGAGACATCGAAAGTCCGGCGGCGCGTGATTTGCGGCACACGGGGCAAGCGGTTCATGCGCTGGATCAATTTGGTCGCGACGATTCGGCCGCGTATTTCCGGTTCATCGATCTGCGACGCGGCGTAATCCTTGCGCAGGTGCCAGCGCGTGACGTCTTCCAGCGCAAAGAGAAACAGCCTAGCAATGCAGCGATGCCAGTCATCGCGTTCAGTAACCTCTGCTGCGATTCCCGTATCTGGAAGCCAGCGAGTCAGTGGACGAAATTCCCCGAGGTAAGCGAGCCATTCCAGCAGCGTCAGACCGGATACCTTTGAACGAAGAATCAACCGTCGCCCGCTTGGCAAGACCACCAATCCGACGCGAGTCACCCCAGTGATCTGTACAAAGTCTCCACAAATATCCAAGCGAATTAGGCCCCGGCGTGCGTAAGCATCCAAAGCCGCGATATCATCTTTGAGCGCAGCCTTAGTGCCTTGCCACGGCGCGGCATCGTCCGAGCCCTGTTCATAGCACACAATGTCGGCAAGTTTACGCATCGGCATCAGCAGAATCGGCTGGTTGGCTCGTCTTCAAACCGTCCACACACTCCAGCAGTAGATCAGAAATCTGTTGCAGCAGAGTTTCGTCGGATTGGCCAAACTGCATCGTCAGCAACTCGCGCACATACGGCAGCACGCTGAACCGCACGACCTGTCGCAGCCGTTTCGCGTTCAGCGGTATACCCAAATCGGATGAACTGTCGTCATCTTCGGCCGTGCGTTCGAGCATGAACAAGGCGTGGCCGATTTGCTGTTCGGGCGGAATTCCGTGTTCGTTCAATAACTCGTTGCAGCGGGCCAATGTCGACGCTTGGAATCGCACTGGGTTGTTGCCAGGCCGTTTGAGCCAGCGGTCAAGCGCGTCGATCTGAGGATGCAAGTCCATCCAGAGGAATCGCCTGCGCAACGCCAAATCCATCCTGCCGATCGAACGATCGGCGGTGTTCATCGTTCCGATGATGTACAGGTTTGTAGGAAAGACAAAGCTCCGACCAGAAAGCAGCCGAACCGTCGTGCCGCGATATTCCAGCAGCTGCAACAATTCGCCCAATACCGCCGCCGTGTCGCAGCGATTGATCTCATCCAGCACCAAGATGTGCCGCGCCTTCGGGCTGAAGTGTTTCAGCCGTTCGACCCAATCCAAAAGAAACCGAGACGCGGCTCAAAATTAAGAGCACCGTTGTTCGACACGGGCTTAAGGCCTTCGAAAAAGTCTTCGTAAGCCCAATTTGCGTGCATGTACAAGATGTCGAAACTGCCCTGCGCCCGGCCGTGGCGCTGACAGACAAAGTAACGGGCGAACTGCCTCGCAATATACGTCTTCGACGTTCCTGGCGGGCCAGCCAGGACGGCTTGTTGCTTTGCCAACAAGGCTTCTTCTAATTCATCGAGAAACTCTTCGGACAATGCTGTCGAACGGGCGAGCGCTTCAATGGTCTTAGGGGCAGTTTCATCGACTTCCCCGGTTTCATCGGGGGCCGGCGCGGGGATCTGCTGTACAGCTGCTTTCCATATTCCGCTGACGGACACTTCGAAGAACGGCCACAACCAACGAAAGTATTCGCCAACTTCATCGATGAGATCCTCCGCATGCTCCGGCAGCGTCTCAAGCGAGTACTCGCGAATTATTGCGATGTTGTTGAAAGTTCCTTCCACGCCGAGCGTCGAATCTGTGGCGTTAAGTAACTTGTCCGCAAACTCACCGACGGTCAGATTCGTGGTCGCATCACCATAATCAAGGCGAACGATCGTGCCAGACGGTGCGGTGCGAATGAACTCGGCAACGTCTTGGCGATGTGCAAACAACGTCGTCAGCAGTCGTTCCAAATAATCCCCGCAATAGTTCCCCATCGAAAAGCCGTACCGCCAAACTCGTTCGCCGCCGAGAAAGCGGACGAATAACTGGACCGACTTGGTCTTGCTGCCCGCCTGCGGATCGTAAAACGCGAACCAATAGTGATCGTGGTAGCCGCCTTTTCCGTAGTCGTTTTTCTTCAAGATCGAAAGATGCCGTTTGCCGCCAGCAACGATTGGGCTGAGCTGTTGTATGTATTTCGCCCGGAGTTCGTCTACCAGATTCTGAGTTGGGTCGCGAAGCACGGATTGATAACGCTTCTTGTTCCTTTCATGCCAATCGCTATCGTCCGTGTGCATCGGCAATTCCAGCAGGTACCCAACCGTTTCAACTGTGTAACCGGGGCCGTTCTCGCCGCTCCAATCGTCGTCGCCTATGTCCGCGATCGCGCTTTTGTCCTCGTCGCTTGAAGCATCTTCCACGGCGGCTTCCGCTTCCAGCCGTTTCTGTTTGATAAAGTCGTCGGTCTTGATTGCTTCTTGGAGCTTTTCGAGTTCTCCGTCCGTTAATGGCGACTTCAAATAATATGGCTCGAAGCTTGGGGCCGACGGTGCATTTTTGAGTCGATGATCTTCCGTGGTCACTTCAAGCGTCTTGTTTGAATACTTCGACCCTGTGGGAAATTCTGCAAACGCCGCGAACGCAACATCTTCGGGAACCACCCAAGCGTGCAAAAAGCCGTTCTCCACAGCCCAGTAAGTCAGCAGATAGACAACGGCCTGCTCAGACGCCAAATCATGCATCTGATCGGCGACGTTGTTTCGCGAGTTTGACCAAAAATGATCCGTAATTCGAGAGTTGCGAAGCGTGAAAGTGCCGCCATTCCAACCGAAAGTTGTATGCCGCACGTGTTCCGGCGCTATGCCGCCTTGGCCAAGCCGATTACATGCCAGTGCAGTCATGCACCGTCCTGCATTGTTGCGCCGCTTATCGTTAACAGCGATCGACGGCAAAGTGGCGGGTGCCTGATGAAGCAACGCCTGAATCTGTTGCGAGTATTCCAAATGATTCATTGTGGACCAGTAAATGTGACGGAGAGCGTTTTCGTCGAATGAATGGAATTGTATCAGGCTCAAACCTGGGCTGTAAGAATGCAAGATTTGGGGACACGCGGAGCGTGACCGTATGAGAGACGTTCGATCGCGCGTTCCGCCGCTCGGATTGGGCAGTAATGTTCGTTCTGGCAGTGAGGTTATCCGGCTGCCAATCATTCCGGTATGTTCTCCGGCCGTACAAGTGTCTCGACCTTAGAGGCGTGCTTCCTTTTCAGCCGCTCTCAGTTTAGGATCGTTGCGCTCCCTATCTGCCTCACGAATCCTGGCGGAGTCCGTGGATTATGAATCGCCCTTTGCTGCTTATCGTGATCGCACTCGCCTGCCCTACGCTTCGGCTGATCCGGGCCGAAAAGCCCGACGGCTTCGTGTCTCTGTTTGACGGCAAGACGATTGCCGGGTGGACGGTTCCCGAGGGTGACAACGGACACTGGAAGATCGTTGATGGTGTGACGTACGGTTATCGCATGGATCGTGAAATGCCGGCGGAAGTCCGTGCCGGCGTGACTCCACGGGTCAACGCCGACAACAACATCGGTGATTGGAACACCTTCGAGATCACGATGCGCGGGGATCGGCGGTCGGTGAAGCTGAACGGCCAACAAGTCCTCCAGGACGCACAACTGCCGGGCATTCCGAGCCGAGGCCGCATCGCCTTGCAGCATCACGGCGGGAAGGACAAGGAAGGGAACTGGCAGAGTCCGCCGGCGCTGGTACAGTTCCGTAACATCGCAATCGAGGAACTCGATTAGTCGGTGATTCTCGAACGGTCGCAGTTTGATTTACCGCGTGTGCCAGTCCTCGGTCAGCGGTTTCGCTCCGTTCAATTCGCCGTAGCCGGCACCTGTCGTTCCCGCCGGATTCGGCCCGATGTAACGCGGATCAATCGGGTCGGCGGCGGGTTGCCAACGGACATCGCACGACAATCGGGCGCGTCCGATGCTCGAATGGTTGTCCAAGGTGCCGTGTAGCGTTGTCATGGTGAAGACGATCAAGTCGCCAGCCCGGAAGTCGGCGGTAAGCAAGCGGGTCTGTCGCTGACGGGAGAACTCCACGGCGTCGTCCATCATCTGCACTTGTGGCGAATCTTTCGACTGGTAGTCGATCTGGCGAATCGGTTCAATCAGGTCGTCGAAGCGGTGCGAGCCCTCGACGATGACCAGCGAACCGTCGCAGACGGGCACATCGCCGAGCGCGGTCCAGACCGTCAAAACTCGCTGGGAACCGCGGCCGAAGAAGGGCAAATCGTAATGCAGACGCGTCGCTCGCCCCACGACACTAGGCCGCAGGAACATGTAATCATGGGCTCGCGCCGGTTCGCCGAAAATGGCGGTCATGACCGACTCGATGCGAGTCCCGTGACTGACGCCGCGCAGACGGGGACCTTCACTGACCGACTGCCAGAAATCGCCGAGATCCTCCACGAGTTCCGCGCGGCGACTCGTCCCGGTGGCGATGCCGTCGATGGCTGGCGGCTTGATTTCATCGACTTCGACAAGCCGTTCGAATACTTCCTGACGAGCTGCCGACACGTCGTCGAGGCCGATCACGCTGCGCAACAGAAGATAGCCATCTTCCGCGAGACGACCTCGCATCTGGTTACCACTCTCAGCAGACCAGCGAGTCTCGTTCAACTCGCCAAGGACATCGGAGGGAATGGGCTGTCCCTGAATCAAGCAATCGGTATGAGTGATTGGCATGGCGGCTCTGCGTCGCTGGTTCGTTCGATGATTGGGCAAGCATTCGTTGGGCAACTCCAATAGTTGTATCGTTTTCAATGCACTTTAGCTAACATGACGTAGACGGTTATGTTCGCTTGGCTGCGAGGCAAGTATGCAAGTGCGTTCGCTTTTACAATCCCGAATACCGACCTTTGTGCTGCTTGCTCTGTTGTGCATAGGGATGTTTGGTGGACGATGCAGGCGGCTCGCCGCGGCGGAAGAAGACTTTCGCAACGATGCGGCTCCGTTGCTGCGGGAGTTCTGTTTTGATTGCCACGGAAACCAACAGGCCCAGGCCAAACTGAACCTCGAGCGGCTGGCATCCGAACCGGCTTTCGCAACCAGCTTCCCGATCTGGCGCAAAGTCGCCGAGATGCTGGAACAAGGCAAGATGCCCCCGGAGGAAGCCTTGCAACCGGGGAACGACCAGCGGCAGCAACTCCTCTCGATCGTCCGACAACAACTACGACGCGCGGCCGAACAACACGCCGACGATCCTGGCCCCGTGACGCTGCGGCGGCTGACCAGCGCCGAGTATGCGTATTCAATTCGCGATCTGACCGGTCTGGACCTGAATCTTGAACGAGACTTCGTCAGTGATGCCGTGGGTGGCGAGGGATTCGCCAATGTTGGTGCCGTGCAGTTCATGCAGGATTCGACGCTGGAGCGTTACCTCGACGCGGCGAAACAAGCCGCCGCGCACGCGGTCATCGGCGCGGGACCGCTCGAGTTTTATGAGGACCCGGGACCGACCGGATTCGAACTATCCGCGATCACCCGCATCCAAAGCATCTATCGCGCCCACGGATTCCGCACGGCGGCTGGAGAAGGCGGCGAGGCGTTTGGTTTGGACGGCTATCCACGCGCGCTCTACACCGCCTGGCGATTCCGCCATCGCGATGCGCTGGGACTGCGCGATGCGACGCTGGCGGATCTCGCCGTCGAAGAGGGCATCGACGCCCGTTTCGCGGAATACATCTGGTCGGTCTTGAACAAACGCTCGATGTCGTTCCCAACATCGGACATCGCCGAACGCTGGAACAAGTTGCCGCTGCCTTCGGCTGACTTCCAAGCCAAAGAATTCGCCGAGCCGATCCGGTTGCAGTGCGACCAGATCCATCAGGTCGTGTACGACTGGCAAACCCGTTTCGGACAAAACGCCGACGCCAAGGAAGAGGCACCGGTTTTGGCGGTCGACTCGTTTGACGTCGAGCGGTCGAAGTCGTTCGAAATGAATATCAACTGGCCGCCAGGCACCAAGACCGCGCACATCCATTTGAAAGTCGAATCGGCGAACCGCGACGGCACGCCCACGGCGGTGGTCATCTGGCGAGCGCCTGCCATACAGTTTCGGGATCCCGACCGCCGTCTGAAGGATCCCCAGCCGTTGTCGACCTTGGTTGCCGAACAAGATGCAAGTCGGCTCGGATTCGGCAAGCATCCCGGCGGCGGTACGATCCAACCGCACGACTTTGTGACGATCGGCACCCACCCGCCAACATTCGAATTGCCGATCGTCGACGGCGCAACCTCCGCGCGACTGATCGTGACCGCCGAACTCGACGTTGAACACGGCGACGATTGCATTGTCCGCTGCACGATCGCTCAGGAGGAAGACACCGATCAGGGCAAGCAAGTTTCGGCGCTGCTGGCGAATCCGGAAGGCACGGCGTTTGGTCAGTGGAAAGCGGGTGTGCTCGAATTTGCCCAAGTGCTGCCTCAGGTTTCTCACCGCGAGCCGGCACCCTCGGATCGTGATCCGATCCCCGCGCCGTTTGACAATTCGTACAACAATCCCGAGCGAAACGACTATCACTACAAGATCAAATACTATCGCGACGACAAGTTTCTCGTCGACAACATCTTGGACGACGCCACGCGCCGGCAACTCGATCAAGCGTGGATGGATCTGCTGGGTTCATTTGAGTACCACGATGCCTATCTCCGGTTTGTTGCGAAGAAACATGAAATCGATCTGGGCGGTCGCGGCATCGCGGGCCTTGACGCGGATTGGATCGACGGCCTGGCAGAAGTTCCTCGCGCTTACGTCCAAGAACTTCGTCGCGGGTACCAGAGTATCCAGGCAGCGTTTGAGGCTGCCGAACCCCGTCATCGCGAAGATGCCATCCAGTTTGCGAGCCGCGCTTGGCGGCGACCGCTCGTTGACGATGAACGGCAACGACTGCGGGTTTATTACGAAGATCTCAGGGGCCGCGAGCAGCTGGACCATCGCAAGGCGATGCGGGCGTTGCTGACGCGAATCTTGATGGCGCCCGAATTCCTGTACCGTGCGGAACGGCCGCGCGTCACGAAGGATTCCGGTTCGTCGCAGGCTAATGAAGCTGTCGCGCTTTCCGATTGGGAACTGGCCAGCCGGCTGAGCTATTTCCTGTGGTCGTCGCTGCCGGATGAGGAGCTTCGTCGCGCTGCCGAGGCGGGCGAACTGGGCAATCCCGAACAGCTTACCGCGCAGGTCCGGCGGATGCTCCAAGATCCAAAGGCCAAGCGGATGGCGACGGAATTTTTCGGGCAGTGGTTTGGCTTTTACCAGTTCGATCGCTATCGCGGCATTGATCCTCAACAGTTCCCCGAGTTTACCGACAGCTTGAAAGGCGCGATGCACAACGAAGCTGTTTCGTTTTTCGAGCACATCATTCGCAATGACCGCCCGATCCGCGAGATCCTCTTCGCCGATTACGCCTTTCTGAACAAGGAGCTTGCCGCGCATTACGGCATCGAGTCAGCGGAGGCCTCGGCCGATCATGTCCTTGTTGCGAACGTCGGCCATCACCGTGGTGGCTTGCTTGGCCTCGGCGCTGTGCTGACGGTCACTTCCGCGCCACGGAGGACGAGTCCCGTCAAACGGGGCGACTGGGTCTTGCGCCGCGTGCTCGGCACGCCCGTGCCGCCGCCACCGGCCGACGCGGGTTCCATTGCGGCCGATGATGTCGTGGCCGACGGGCTGACCGTCCGGTCGCGTCTCGAAGCGCATCGTCACGAAGCGTCGTGTAAGAATTGCCATTCGCGGATCGATCCGTTGGGATTCGCACTGGAACAGTATGACGCGATCGGACGCTGGCGCGAGGAATATCGGGACGGCCAAGCCATCGAAGTTACAGGAGAACTGAGCGACGGCAGCGTCATTACCGGCACCGATGGGTTGCGCGAATACCTGCGGGATCATGAACCATTGTTCCAGCGCACGCTCTGTTCGAAGCTGGCCGGTTATGCTTTCGGGCGGCGAGAATCGATCTCGGACGTCCTGCTGATCGAGCAGATGATGGCCGATATTCAAGCGGGCGGCCGCTTTTCGTCTCTTGTGGAAAGAGTCGTTCATAGCCGACAATTCCGTTATCGGCGATCCGGCGGTGACCGACAGCCGGAAGCGGGAAAGCGAATCGAATGACGACAATCACTCAGCAACGGCCAGCTTCTGTCTCGCGGCGCGGGTTCTTGCGCGGCGCGGGGATCGCGCTGGCCTTGCCGTGGTTGGAGTCGTTGCCGGTGCGGGCGGCGGAAACTGGAAAGCTAGTGACTGCGCCCGACACATCGAAACCACCGGTTCGATTCGCCTGCATTTATTTTTCCAACGGCGTTGAACCTGTTCATTGGTGGGCCCGCGGCGGTGGTGCGTCGATGGAGATCGGCCCCGGTCTGAAACCATTGCAGCCACATCGCGAGGACATCGTTTTCCTGCGCGGACTGTTCAATGAGCAATCGGTGAAGAACCACAGTGCTCATCTCGGCAGAATGCCCAACCTGTTATCCGGGGCCTGGGTCAGTCTTGATCAGAACGACATTCGCGTCGGCCAGACCATGGATCAGATGCTCGCGCGGCAGATCGGTCGCCAGACGGCGGTGCCCAGCCTAGCATTGGGGATCGAGCCCACGGAGCTGCGATTGGAAGACGGACTGTCGATGATTTACGGATCGAGCATTTCGTGGACGACGGCAACCAAGCCCGCGACCAAAGAAATCTATCCGGCGCGAGCCTTCGATCTGCTGGTTGGTGATGGCAAGGGGCGCCAGCTCGATCGCAGCATCCTGGATCAGGTGCTGGCGGACGCACAGAGTTTGAAGAACCTGATCGCCGGCAGCGATCGCCAGAAACTTGATGAGTATTTGGAATCGATTCGTGATATCGAGAAGCGGATCGATCGGGCTTCACGCGAAGAGCGGCTGGAAGGTTGGAAGCCGACGCTCTCCCAACCGGACATGCCTCGTCCCCAAGATGACTTGCCGCAAGATGTGCCCGAGCACATGCAGTTGATCCTCGATCTGATCGTGCTGGCCTTCCAGATGGACAAGACGCGGATTGCCACGTGCATGTTGAACAACGACCTGTCGCAGATGAACTTCGGTTTCCTCGACGGCGTGCAAGGCAGCCTGCACCTGGATCTGACTCATAATGGTCGCGATCCCAAACTCGAGGCGATGTACCTGAAGACGAACCAGTTCCACGTGCAACAGTTTGCCTATTTGCTAGACCGCTTGAAAGCGATCGACGAAGGCGGCCAGTCGTTGCTGGACAGCTCGCTCTTGATGTTCTGTTCGAACTTGTTTGACGGCGACAAGCATCAGGCCGACCAGATGCCGATTGTGTTGGCCGGCCGGGGCGGCGGTTCGCTAGAAACGGGCCGCGTGTTGGATTATCTCGATCGTGGCGATGACAATCGCCGCGCGTGCAGTCTCTACCTGTCTTTGATGGATCGCATGGGCGTGTGTCTGCCTCGGTTTGGCGACACTGATCGCCGGCTCGCGGATCTCTAGGAGTCTGTCCCGGTACCGCGTTTCCTTTCGTACGGTGGCCTTCCAAGGCCGTCGTTTCCTAACCATGTGGGCCTTGGAAGGCCATCGTACATGATTAAGTAGCGGCCTCTTGGCACGCCTCTAGCGATTTTATGCCTCGCGGCAACTCGAATTGCACGAACTTGCATCGCGTTCGTTGCTCAGCCGTGCCTCAGCGTCAGTTCTGTCGGAACCTTGAACGGGGCCGGGTGTGTCACAAAAACGCAAGAAGCCGACGCGATCGTCGGCTTCTTGTGGTGTTTTTGAAACTGTCTGGTTCAGATGAGCTTCACGTTTTCGGCACATGGCCCTTTCGGCCCACGCCCTTCGGTGAACGAGACTCGTTCTCCTTCCCGGAGGTCGTCGTAGCTCACTCCTTCGAGGCTCGAATTGTGGAAGAACAGGTCCTTGTCCTTTCCAGTGTCGATGAATCCGAATCCCTTGTCTGTCAGTTTCTTGATCTTACCTTCAGCCATTTCGTCTACTTCCTCAAAAAAAATATCTGTGCGGCGTTGCCCAAACCAACATGTTTAGGTTGCTCGACCGCGAGTTTTGCAATTGTATGCTATCGATCGCCTAGCGGCGATAGGTGGTAGCAGGTTTGATCTGCGGGTGAAGGAATTACTGGGGATTGTTGCGGCGGCCAAGAAACGGCTGCTGGTTCCCAAAGATTCCTCGTGTCGTGATCGCAGGCACCGACATGGCTTTCACCAACGGAACCCTCCATTTCGTCGCTTTCGCGGTTTGTGGTGATGTCGACAAGTTCAGGCTAGAATCCGACTGAGAATGGCCTGCGATGCGACGGAGCCGAAGCTGACCGAGCAAAAAACTGTTCTGAGTCAAGTGTCACGAGAGATACGTTAGCCATGTTCGAGGTCGTCAGACGGTTCCAAATATGGAAGCGGTGCCCATTGCGAGGCCCATCCGTAAGCGTCCCTGGTCCGCACATCCACAGCCCTGGGCAACTGTTCTTTGCGGCGTTCGCTGTTTTTGGCACCTCCGTGTGTTGGGCGCAAGGGAGCATCCCCGTCGAGGAAGCGCCACTCGCGCTCTCACCGGCTGAGGCGGCCCTGCAGTTCACCATCGCCGATGGCTTGAAGATCGGCCTGGTGGTCGCCGAGCCACAGATCAGTCAGCCGCTGTCGATCAGTTTCGATGACCGTGGTCGCATGTGGGTGCTGCAATACCGCCAGTTCCCGAATCCGAACGGTTTGAATCCTGTCAAGGTCGACAACTGGCTGCGAACGAAATACGACAAGCTTCCCGACCCGCCGCCAAACGGTCCCAAGGGGAACGATCGTATTTCGATCTGCGAGGACACGGACGGCGACGGCCGCGTCGACAGCGTGAAACATTTCATCTCTGATCTGAACCTCGCGTCTGGAATGGCGTTGGGCTATGGCGGTGTCTTCGTGGTTCAATCACCGTATCTTCTCTTTTATGCTGACCGTGACCAGGACGACGTTCCCGATGGCGACCCGGAAGTCTTGCTGAAAGGGTTTGGCATGGAGGATGCGCACGCGTTTGCCAATTCGCTAACGTGGGGGCCTGACGGTTGGCTGTACGGCGCGCAAGGGAGCACCGCGACGGCCGACATTCGTGGCATCGCGTTTCAGCAAGGCGTGTGGCGATACCATCCGCGGACCAAGGCGTTCGAACTGTTCGCTGAAGGAGGCGGCAACACTTGGGGCATCGACTTCGATCAATTCGGAAACCTATTTGCCGGCGGCAATACCGTCGAGCCTCTCGTCCATCACGTGCAAGGCGCGTATTACGTCAAAGGCTTCGGCAAGCACGGACCGCTGCACAATCCCCACACCTACGGCTACTTCCAACCGGTCCAGCATCACGGCTACGCCGGCGACAGTTTGACCGGCGGGTTCGTGCTGTACCAAGGCGGCGCGTTTCCCGAACGCTTTCACGGTGCCTGCATCGCCCCAAACACGCGGCACAGCGCGATGCGTTGGAGCACCGTCGAATTGCGCGGCTCGACGTTCGCGACGCGCGCCGCCGGCGATTTCATTACGACCAGCGACATCTGGTTTCGGCCGGTCGATTCCACGGTCGGTCCCGACGGGGCGCTGTATGTCGCCGACTGGTACGACTACAACATCTCGCACTCTTCGCCGAAGAATCGCAGCGAGTGGTATCAGCCAAGTCGCGAGGACGGGCGGGTGTGGCGAGTTGCGCCCAGCGACGTTCCGCCGATTGGTACGTTTCAGTTTGATCTGAACAGGTCGAACACCGAACTAGTCGCGCTGTTGTCGCATCCCAACGATTGGTACGCGCGACAAGCACGCCGCTTGTTCGCTGAACGTCGCGACAAGTCGATCGTGCAGGCGCTCGAGGAATTGCTCGACAGCAGCGACCAGCGACTGGCGTTGCAAGCCCTTTGGTCGATCTACGTCAGCGGCGGTTTCAACGATTCGCTGGCCGAGACGACGCTCGACAGTTCGCACGAATACGTTCGCGCCTGGACCGTGCGACTGTTGGGTGATGAGCGAACGGTCTCGTCGCGTCTCCAGACACAACTCGTGAAACTCGCGCGCGATGACCCGAGCGTTATCGTCCGCAACCAGTTGGCCTGTTCCGCGAAACGTCTACCAGCCGAAGCCGCAATGCCGATTGTTGCCGAGTTGCTGCGTCACAGCGAGGACACGGATGATGTTCACTTGCCGCTGTTGTTGTGGTGGGCGATCGAAGACAAGGCGATCTCCGATATACCGCTCGTGCTGCGATTAGTGAACTCGCCCGAAGTTTGGCAACTGCCAATCGTGAAAGACTTCATCATCGGCCGGGTGGCTCGGAGACTGGCAGCCGACGATACCGAGACGGGTTTCGCAGGTTGTGCGAGTCTGCTGACGCTCGCTCCCGACGACATTAGCCTCGATCGCGTGGTTGCGGGGATGGTCGAAGCGTTTTCCGGACGGCGACTCGACTCTGTACCACCCTGGATGGAGCAACCGTTAGCGGGCTTGTTGAAGCACAAACCAAACGATCCGCAAGTCATTCAGTTAGTCTTGCGAATGGGCGGTTCCGCGGACCCGGCCGTGAAGTTGATCAATGACGACGCGCGATCGGTTCAAGATCGCGTCGCCGTCATCCAAGCGTTGGGCGAGACGCGAAGCGCGTCGGCCGTGGCTCCGTTACTCCGTTTGATCGGCCACGCCGGAAACGAGCCTATTCAAACCGCGGCACTCACGTCGCTGGCGTACTTCGACGAGCCTCGCATCGCCCGCGAAGTTCGATCGGCGTATCCGGCACTCAGTCCCGGAGCCAGGTCGCGGGCAATTGACTTGTTCTGCGGTCGGCCCGCCTGGGCGATGGAGTTGCTCATCGCCATCGGGAACAGCGAGATTGACGCCGGAGACGTGACGCTGGATCAGGTGCGACAGTTGCTCGAACACGACGACGAGCCGCTTCGCAGTCTGGCCACTCGGACCTGGGGCCGCATCCAGCCGGCGACGCCGTTGCAGATTCAGGGCCGCATCAGTGCGGTCAGCCAATTGCTCGGCCGGGCCGAGGGCGATGCCGCCGCTGGATTCCAGCTTTACGAGAAGACCTGCGCGAGCTGCCACAAGTTGCACGGACAAGGAATTGCCGTTGGGCCCGACCTGACGGGCGCCGAGCGGAAAGACCGCCTCAAACTGATCCGCAACATCGTCGATCCGAGTTCGGAAGTTCGGCCACAATACATTTCCCACGTCGCGATCACCAGCGACGGCCGAGTGCTCACCGGGCTGCTGGCGGAATCGAACGCGGAGACGATCACGCTGCTCGACGCCAAGAACAAACGCACGGTGCTCAGCCGCTCGGACCTCGAAGAGCTGCGCGAGTCGACCGTTTCGCTCATGCCAGAAAAGCTGCTCGATCCACTGACCGATCAACAGATCCGCGACTTGCTGGCCTATTTGCAGTCGGACGGGACGAGCAAGTAAAAGACCGGCGAATCGTTCGATGTTTCCGCGACGGGTAACTGCTTCATGCTACAATGCCGCCATGCCCAGCGAGCGAGACAAGGCGAGCGACATATCTTCAGCGAATCAGACGGCCATGACTTCCCGACACGACAAGTCGAAGCGGTGGCGACCGAAGTTTTCGGTCAGGACGTTGGTGATGCTGGTCACGTTGGTGTGCGTGTATCTGGGATGCTGGGAAGCGACGAAGCGTCGCGGTGTTCGCGATATAGCGACGCACAGGACAATGCACATGACAATGGACGATCACAGAGCCTGGCACCGTATGAATCTCCAGCGGAGTGCGAGGTGCAAGATTCCATTCCTTGTAAGAGTAAAACCAAACGGCTTTCCTCCGGTAGCCTACTTCTGGTTCTTCGGCTACGTCGCGGAGGTGCGATGAATGGGAGTGATAGGGCAGCCTTTCCCTCGCTGATTTTCCTCTCCCCACCCCGTTAGGACACGACTCTGCTGTTCGGCGACTTGATCGATTGCAAAGACGTGTAACAATACAAGACACGCTTCGCTTGGTTACAATCAGACGGCCTTTCATCTTGTCACCTCGTAAAGCGGCCGGGCCGCAACTGTTAAACCGCTGCATTAAATCTTCTCTTCGACTAACAACATCCCCGCTCGTCTCTTATGTTTGGTCGCATCTTCAATGGAGTGGTGGTCGTCTTCTGGATGATCGCAATGACTTGGCTGCTCGCCGAGAAAGTGATTCCACCCATGCTCGGCGGTGATCCGCCGGATTACCAAAGCGTTTTGGAGCCGGCGGCGCGAGACGCGTTGCCCGATGCCTGGAAGCTCCGCTGGAAGCAAAAGACAGTCGGGTTCGCCGCCAGCCGCGTGGAAGTCCGTCCTGACGGTGAACTGGACCGGCTGACGTTTGTCGAATTCGAGGACTTGTCGCTCGACGCCATCTTGTCCGAGATGCTCGGCCCCGTCGCGGCGATCGTGAAGCCATTGCTTCAAAGCAGCCGTGGGCTCGATCTCGATATGGTCGTGGCAACTCGCATGACCTTCGACGCGGATCGCCGCTTGGCTCGGTTCGACACGAATATCGATCTGGGTGACTTTCGTGACTTTCTAACGCTCCAAGGAGCCGTTCAAGAAGACGGCAAGCTCGATATCGTCGTCCGACTGTCTAGTGGAAACTTTGGTGCTGGCCAGACGTTCAAGCATTCCGTTCAACTGCCGCCCGAGGCGTTGGTGGAGGGCTCGCTGTCGCCACGGCCAGAACTGAAGGATCTTTACATTGGACAGAAATGGACGATTCCCGTCTTTCGGTCGTTTCCGCCAAACAGTCCGGTCCAGATCGTGCAAGCCGAAGTCGAGAAACATGAACTCATCATGTGGGGCAGCGACGAAGTCGAAACGAAGCTCGTGGTCTACCGGACCGAAGCAGGTTCCGGCGTGCAAGCGACACGCGAACCGATCAGCCGCGAGTGGGTTCGCAAGGACGGCGCGGTGCTGCGGCAGCAGGTTCGTTTTTCCGGGCTTGAGTTAACCTTCGAGCGGGAAAACGAGAATACGCTTGATCCCCGCATCGCGAAGCTAGATGAACTGCAACGACGACTTTGGTCGAATTGAATCCACGGTGGCAGGGTAAGTCCGGCATGATCAATCTCAAGCAAGTAACGCGAACGTACGGCACCAAAACTGCGGTCGATTGTCTGGATTTGCACATTCACCGCGGCGAGTTGTTCGCGTGTCTCGGCCATAACGGTGCCGGTAAAACGACGACGATCAAGATGATGGTCGGCCTGCTGCAGCCAACTGCGGGCAGCGTCGAAATCGCCGGCTTCGACGTCGTGACAGAGTCGCGCCAGGCGAGCCTCCGATCCGGTTACGTCCCCGACGAGCCCTATCTGTACGACAAACTCTCGGGACGCGAGTTCTTGCAGTTCGTCGCCGAAATGTATGGTCTGCCGCCTGATGTCGCTTCGAACAGCATCGAAAAACAGATCAACGACTTTGGGCTGGCCGGCTTCGTCGATCAACTGACCGAATGCTATTCGCATGGCATGAAACAGCGATTGGTATTCGCCTCGGCGTTGCTGCACGACCCGGAGCTGCTGATCGTCGATGAACCGATGGTCGGCCTCGACCCCCGCAGCATGAGACTTGTCAAAGACCTGTTGAAGACACGAGTCCGCAAGGGCGGCACGGTCTTCATGTCGACGCACACGCTGGCCGTTGCCGAAGAGATCGCGGATCGAATCGGCGTCATGAGCCAGGGGAGGATTCAGTTTCTCGGCACGGTTGCCGAACTGCGGGAACAGCTATCGAGTGACGAATCGCTCGAACAACTGTTCTTGACGCTGACGGACGAAGAACCGGCGAATTTCGTTTCTTGATTGCATGACGGCTGAATTGCTTGATGGCTACTGCTGAAATCCAACTCGAAGCCCCCGCCACCAAGCAGCTACCGACGACGGGTTCGGAATCCCGCGCGTTCTGGATGCTGCGGGCCCGGCGGCTGAACACAATGACCAGCCACGCCTTGCGGTCGATGCGCGTGCAATTGGTTTCCATCAGCTTTGCGAGTTTGGTGATGTGGGTCGGGCTTTACATCCTCTTTCAACAAGGCTTTCAGTTCATTCACACCGGTTTGCTCCACGCCGGGATGCGGACCCAGTTCGTTCACGCCATTTTCAATGTCTTCTTCCTCGCCCTGTCGGTGATGCTGATGTTCTCGTCGGCCATCATCATGTACGGCAACTTGTTTAAATCCGAAGAGGTCAGATTTCTCCTGACAACACCATCGCGGCCCGAACGAATCGTCATTCACAAGTTCCACGAAGCCGTGTTCTACAGCTGTTGGGGCTTCTTGTTGCTGGGCAGCCCCATGTTGATTGCCTACGGCGATACCGCGCTGTCGCCCTGGTACTACTACGTGCTCTTGGTTCCCTTCATGCTTGCGTTTGTGTTGATTCCCGCCGCGATCGGGGCGATCGCTTGCCTGCTCGTGGTGCGTTTGCTGCCAACGGTTCGTCTGCACGCGCTGGTCATTCTCGCGGGAATTGTCGTTGTGGCAGGTCTGTTCTTCGGTTGGAACATCTTGGCTTATCAGAACCGCGACCTGATGACGATGAACTGGTTTCAAGATGTCCTGGCCCGGCTCGAGTATTCCGAGCAGCGTTTGCTCCCCAGTTGGTGGTTGAGTACCGGCCTGCTCGAAGCTGCTCACCCGGCCCAGTCGAGGACAGGCCGCCCTGCTTGGCTGGAGAGTTTTTACTTTTTAGCCGTTTTGGCTTCGAACGCTTTGTTGCTGCAACTGGTGTTGGCGACCGTTGCGAATCGATGCTTTCGAGTGTCCTACAGCGAACTGCAAGGGGTCACGCGTTCCCAACGAAACAATCGTGTCAGTTGGATCGATCGCAGCGTGGCGTTCGTGTGCCGCCCGCTGCCTGCCACGCTGCGGATGTTCGTCATCAAAGACTTGCGACTGTTTCGCCGCGACCCGATGCAATGGTCTCAGTTCGCAATCTTTACGAGCCTGTTGCTTCTGTACTTCTTCAACGTCCGGCGATTCGACTACGCCGGGACGCTCGTACAGTGGGTGACCGTCATCAGCTTCCTCAATGTCGCGGTCGTCGGACTGATTCTTTCGACCTTCACGACGCGTTTCATTTTCCCCATGATCAGCCTCGAGGGACGCCGGTTTTGGGTACTTGGAACCGCTCCGATCAAACGTGATCTTGTGCTGTGGGGCAAGTTCTGGTTCGCGTGCGTCGGCGCGATTCCACCCTGCTCTTTGCTCGTGTTGGCCAGCGACATCAGTTTGAAAATTGCCACGCGCCTGCCATTGGTTGCCGTCATCCATCAAGTAACTTGCTGGATGCTGTGCATTGGATTGGCGGCGATGGCGGTAGGACTCGGCGCCAGATTGCCGAACCTCCGCGAGCCTTCGCCGTCCAAGATCGCCGCCGGCTTCGGTGGCACGCTCAATCTCGTGCTGAGCGCGCTCTATATCATGGCTCTCGTCTTGTTGACCGCCGTGCCTTGTTTCTTCTGGACCGAGACCGCTTGGTTAACAAAGATCAATCCAGAGGGGAGCTTCATCTTCGGCGGCACGATTGGCCTCGGCACGCCTGGAGCTGTGATGGTTGGCGTCAGCCTGATGCTTCTTCTGGCGGCCGCCGCGACGATCGTCCCACTGCGCATCGGGATACGAGCGTTCCGCCGGTTGGAATTCTGAGCGTCATTGCGTCAATACGCAACCCACTGCAAGTTCGTCAGGCTGCTCCACCGCCAAGAGTCAGCGGTCTCGACCAGATTCGCCCGCCAAGCATTGCGTTCCACATAACGTACGACCGCCGCGTAGGCAGTGTGGCACGTTCAAAGCGCATCGCTGGGCGTGGCGCACAACCAAGCGTGGCGTTTCCTCGCACCCCAGCCAGGCCCTTCGAAGACTCAGGGCGTGCCACCCGACCTTCGCCGCGAGTCCTCGCTGACTTAATGTGTTTGGACACAACATGCTAATAGTCAGGAGGACTCGCCTATGTTCAAGGATGAACGCAGGAGTAGGGTTTGGGACGATATTCGTCAACGAGGAATTCGAGCGTTTGCCG
>JAQBZB010000365.1 GCA_027622275.1 Planctomycetota bacterium
CGAATTGTTTAATCAATATCTAGTTACCGCGCTACCCCAAGTTGCCTAAAGTGCGCGTTGGCCGTGCCAGCAGATCGACTTGATGCGCCAACGCGAATTCCAGTTCCTCGGGCTTGGCTTCGATCTTGAAATCGCGAACGGACTTGTTCGTCGCCGCATGGACCAGCTCGCCCGAAACGACGACCCGGAATTCGCCGCCTTCGTTATTTTCATCGATTTCGCCGCGGACGAGAAAGGCGGCGGCGCGAGTCGGCAGATTCGCGGGCAATCGAGTGCGATCGACGAGGCCGGACTGAATCATGTCCAGCTCTCGAAGCAACTCCTGCATGCCCGATCGCCGCAACACCTGAAATCCGCCAGCCTGATCTGCGAGCGTATCGCTCCAGCGCAAGAGCCGCGTGGCGATCATGTCGCGGAGCCCCAGTTCGAGTGGGCGAAGACGGTCGAAGCGTCCCTGGCTCTCGAACGGAGCAACCGCCACCGTGATCGAAGGCTTTTCCGTTGCGGCTTCGATCAGCGCCAGGTAGCGCGCGATCTGGCTGGCTGCTTCATCAAGCCGCGCCTCCGCGACGGGAGCCACCGAGACGCCGCGAACGATTCCGGTCAACGACTCGACGATGCGGATCAGCACGCGCGGCGTTTCGTCTTCCTGCTCCGGTTTCTTTAGCTCCAACGTAAGAATCAAATCGGCTGAGACAATCTTTCCCAGCTGCAACCGGGTCGCCGCATTGCGTCCCAGATCCTCGGACAGTGCGAGTTCCTGCAGCGCCAGACCGATCTGCCGCCGTTCGACGACGGCCAGCTTGGGCTGCATCGAGACTTCCGACTCCAGCAGCGCCAGCAACGCTCCCATCAGAGCGCGTTCTGGATTTCCCGCATCGGCATACACGGCGACCGTTAGCGCGACGGTCGTGCCTTCGTCGCCGACCTCCGCGCTCGCTCGCGGCAAAAGCGACGTTGCCGTGAGCAGGAGCGTGATGAGGGTGGCTCGATGAAACATCGCGTAGTTCCTTTGGCTTGGGCGAGTGCGATATGGACTGCGGCGACTTGTCGCCGCAGTCCCATTTTGTCGTAGAGCCAGCTTCTCAGTCCTGCGGGCCATCCGAGGTAAAGGCGGCTTCGCCGCAAAATAAAGCTGTGACAAGTCACCGCAGTCCAAATAGGTTGCGTCGTACTCCTCGCTCTACTTTTTCTTTGCCGGCTTGACGATCTTCGGCAGCAGACGGTCGGCGATGCTGGCGGCGGCGTCTTGCAGTGCCGACTTGCCGGCGATCTGCTCGGCCAGGTCAACACTCACCGCGACTTGCCGGTCGATGGCCAGCACTTCGCCGGTCTCGCGGTCCAGGGCCTTCACTTCAAGTCTCGCCTTCACGGAGATCAGGTTCCCGTGCCGTGCGGCGAACTGGCTGAAGCCTTCGCCGACCAACAGCACATCGGCGTCCTTGCGGTTGCCCTCTTTAGAATCGAGGACTTCGAAGCCCAACTCTTTGCAGTACAAAGCCAATTCCGTTGCCGCCGCCGGGTCCAGCGTGGTCTGGCCCACGTGACGCTCGGGGACATCGATCCAGACGGATGGGCGCTTACCCTTGCCCAATGCTTTCGCGATGGCGGCGATACGATCTTCGCGCGTCACTGGTTTGGCAACCAGCTCGGTGGCCCGCTCCGAGATCGTGGCGGCCACGCTTTCCGCCAGGACTTCGACAAGGCCACCCAGTTCGTCGTCGACGCGGCCTTTCGACGACGCTCCCAGCACGCGGCTGGTTTCCGTACCGATAATCTTCGCGACCAGATACAGACTGTCGTCCACGACGATCACCGAGCCGGTGACAAGGATCTTCGCTCCGGTCAGGTATCCGACCTGAGTCGCCTGACCCGGATTCACCAGACCGGACAGATTCAGCTCCTGCTCATCGAACAACTTGGTAATGTCCTCGCGTTCGACGAGATACAGGTCCGGTTGGCGATCAGCTGGGCGAACAGCAAGTCGGTCACTTTGGCTCCCAACTCGGCGGCATCGCGGCCGTGCTCCTGGAACGGCAGGATCGCCACGGGATAGATGGCGGGTTCTTTATCTTTCCGCTTATCCTGAGCCGGCAACACAGAACCGGACAGCAGAAGTATGGCCAAAGCAACGGCCACATAACGGCATCGTTTCGGACGGGACATGAGTCAGTCTCCTTGGGTAGGTTTCGTTTTCATTCATCGGTCGCGGGCGGGGACAGGGATTCGAGCAGGCGGACAAGCAGGAACCGCGGCGTCGGGCCGCCGTTCCAGTGTTCGATGACGCGGAAGCCACACATCACCAGAACGCCGCGGCTTTCCGGAAAGCGGACCTCCAGCCACGGCCAGGCACGCGCTTCGTCAGACACCGTGGCTTCCACTCGGCTGCGGTAACTCTCGATCAGGAACCTGCTTGATGGAACGGTGTTGTTCGTCCCGGGCTAGGCCCGAGCATCCAATCGCTTATCCAATTCGGTGATGATGTGTTATCTTGCGAATCGCAGTTCGCTCGGCACGCCGCGATCCGGCAAGCCGTCGCCAGCCGTTCCGGGAACGGTCAACGACCCGTCCGCCGGTGCCAGCAGCACGACTCGTCGACCGGATGCGGCGGCCTGTAGCGCAGTCTCGGCCAAAGATCGCTGCTGCCGTAGAGACACGCCTTCGCCAATGATCAACAGGCCCGATTGCTCGGCGTCATTCAGCGCGGCCGCATTGCGGACCGACCGGTAGGGAATCTGCGCGTCGTCGAACTGCTGGGCCGTGTTTTCAGCCGGATCGAACAGCGTGATGTCGAGCGATCGCAGCCACTCGCCGCGCGAGCCGAATGGATCATCGGGGAACAGCCACGGTTGAAGCTGCTTCTGCGCCACTTCGGTTTGATCAACGACGACCGCGACAGTCAGCGTGACCGGCGGAACGACCTCATCCCGCAACTCATTCAAGCGAAACTTGATGGTCACATCGGTCGCTGCCTCCGCGACGCGAACTTCCTGCTCGCCGCGAGCCAACGTGCGCTCCCGTGCCGACAGGCTCCAGACGAACCGGCCGACGATAGGCTGGTCCGATTCAACACGAAAGCTTCGCGTAATTTCACGCCCGCCAAACTCGTTCGTGTGGCCCTCCAGCGGGCGGACGGCCGCCTCGCCGAGTGCATTGGCTGACACACCGAAGCAGGCGACGAGAATGATCAGTAAGGATGGACGCATAGTCGAAACTCGCGAAACTTAGCTGTGTGACGGATGTAAAGGCATCACGGTTTGAAAGACGCATTGCTCGACGCCGTTCGCGGTCGAGCCACCGACACGCGTCGGCTGGCCGGCTTGCAGCACGGTACGCGAAGAAGATTGCATTCCCGTCTGCTGGTCCAGCACTAGGTCCATATCGACCGCCACCTTGCCGTCGGGCATCTGGTAAGCCCACAGCGCGAGCGATGAACCGCCGAGCTGCTGCGGGGCGACCTCGACCAATGCTTCGCTGCGCGAGATCACATCCGTCTGCCAGACGGTCGACCAAGGCGCGTCGGGCGACGAGTTCTTCATCCGAAGCGGTAGCCGTCAAGGTTGTTCTCGCGCTCGTGTTCACTGGCTGTTACAGAGTTAGACCGCTCACCGCCGCCAATCTTGGGTGATTTCTGGCGTTTTTTCCGGATTCTTGGATCGTGACGGCTCGTCGTCGCAGTGGGCCTCAACACGCGTTGGTCACAGAATGATGTGTACAGAATGATCAGGAACGCAGCACGATCTCCTCTCGATGAGTTGGTTGGACCGCGAGGATGTGATGCGCGTGGACGTTGTTGATTTCGCGAGCCGACGAAGCTCGCCGCGTTCTATAAGGTTTGCTTCAAAACTTTTCCCGGATTCATCAGATTCTGCGGGTCGAGTGTCGCTTTGATCTGTTGCATGACGTGGAATGCTTCGCCATGTTCGAGCGGCAAAAAGTCCATCTTCCCAAGCCCGACACCGTGTTCGCCGGTGCAGGTTCCATCCATCGCGAGCGCCCGTTCGACGATGCGGCGATTCAATCGTTCGGCCTCCGCAAGTTCGTCCGGGCTGTCTGGATCGATCAGGAACAAGACGTGAAAGTTGCCATCGCCGACATGTCCCAGCAGTGGCGACGGCAAACTGCATGCATCCAAGTCGCGTTTGGTTTCGGCGATGCATTGGGCGAGTCGCGAGACAGGGACACAAACGTCGGTGGTCATCGACCTCGCGCCCGGCCGGAGGGCCAGCATGGCATAGTAGGCTTGATGCCGAGCGTGCCACAGTCGCTCGCGATCCGCCTCGTCGGTCGTCCATTGAAAGTCCAGCCCTCCGTGTTGTTGCGAGATTTTTTCCACGGCCGCGGCCTGTTCCGCGACACCGGCCGGAGTGCCTTGAAACTCGAAGAACAGCGTCGGCGTTACGGCGTAACTCAAATCTGAATAGCGGTTGACGGCGTCGATCGAAATTTCATCCAGCAGCTCGACGCGGGCGACGGGGATGCCTGATTGAACGGTTTCGATAACGGTTCGAACTGCATCATCAATCGACTTGAACGGACAAATCGCGGCCGAGATCGCAGCGGGGCGTCGGTACAGCCGCACGGTGACTTCGGTGATAATCCCGAGCGTCCCCTCGGCACCAACGAACAATCGCGTCAGATCATAGCCGGCCGACGACTTTCTGGCGCGGCTTGCCGTCCGGATGATTCGTCCATCCGCCAATACGACCGTCAATCCCAAGACGTTCTCGCGCATCGCGCCATACCGCACCGTGTTCGTTCCCGACGCGCGCGTCGAAGCCATGCCTCCCAGCGTCGCTTCAGCTCCCGGATCGACCGTGAAAAACAGGTTCGTGCCGTCGAGGTGCCGGTTCAGCTGGAACTGTGTGACGCCGGCTTGCACGTAGGCGTCCATGTCTTCGTGATTTATCGCCAGAATGCGATTCATGCGGCTCAGGTCAACACACACTCCCCCGTGAATCGCGACGACACCGCCTTCGACAGCCGACCCTTTGCCGAACGGGACAATCGGTAGCGCGTTGCGCGAGCAGATCTGGACGATCTCAGCAACTTCTTCCGTACTCTGGGGAAACGCAACCGCGTCGGGTGGATGAGACGCGTGGGAAGACTCGTCGCTGCCGTGCTGTTCACGGATGGTTGGATCGATTGTCAGTCGGTCGCCCAACAGCTCGATCAATTCCGACGGAATCGTACGCGGGTTGCTCACCTCGGATCACCTTAAAAGAGGCCCTAGAGACGCTTCAGCAATGTCGGACGGATGATAAGCTATCTGGCATTGCGCAGTCTATGATGGAGCGAACCTTTTGCTAGGGTTCGTGTCACGGCATCAAAACAATGACACTGTTATGCACGCGTTGTGGAGGTTGGATGTATATTCCTTCGAAGTTTGCCGAGACCAATCTCGCAACGCTCCACGAGTTCATTGATTGTCATAGCTTCGCGACTTTGATTACGAATGGCGATGTAGGATGGGTCGCAAGTCATCTTCCGCTGCTGCTTGATCGCGACGCCGGGGCTCAGGGCAAGTTGATCGGGCATATGGCTCGTGCAAACTCGCAGTGGAAGGATGTCGACGGCAGGGAGGCGCTCGTCATCTTTCACGGACCGCACGCGTACATCTCGCCACGTTGGTATGAAGCCGCGAACGTCGTACCAACGTGGAACTACGTTGCGGTCCACGTGTACGGCTCCCTACATCTCGCCTCCGATCCTGCCCAACTCCTTCGAACGCTTCGAGAGACCGTGACGAAGTACGAAGACGGCGCAAGCGAACCCTGGTCTCTCGATAAACCGGACGACCAGTTTATCGAGGGATTGCTGGATTCGATTGTCGGTTTCGAAATCGAGATCACTCGTATCGAAGGCAAGTGGAAGCTGAGCCAGAACCACACGCCCGAGCGCCGATTGCGAGTGATCGACGCGTTGAATCAGGCTGGCAGCGAGCAACAGCGCCAAGTTGCGGAACTCATGTCGCAAACCCTATCGGAGCACTCAGAATGAACCAACTCCAATCAGGTCTTCCCGCTGCACGCCGACGCGCGAGCGCTGCCCTTCGCGGCCGGGTTCTTCGACGCGATTCTCATCGTCGATTCGTTCTCGTACATGGTCGTCTTTCGCTCCGCGAAAGAACGTCCTTTCGCGGAGCGGCTGTGAAAAAATCAAATCGACGGCTGCTAGCGACACAACAGGTAGGGTGCGTGGAACGCACCGCCCGCGACAGGTTTGTGGTGCGTTTCACGCACCCTACGATTTTTTCACAGCCTCGGAGCGAAAGGCGACCTTGTTTCGGGACAGTTCCTCAGTTGGTGGCCAGAAAGAACAAGCTCACGGCCACACTGGCTGCGACAAGACCGGCGGCGCGCTTCCAGTGGATTGTTGCAACCGCTGGCTCAGTTGCTCGCAAGCTGACCTTCTGTTGCCCAGCGGCCCAGCCTTGCAGTGCGTTCACGCCGTCCAGCGGGGCGAGTCCCATGACGTGTCGTGCGGCGGCGGTCTGGCCGCACTGCATTGCTTCTTCTGGCGACTGGCCGTCGAGCCATGCGGACGCGAACACGCCGGCAAAACAGTCCCCCGCGCCGATGGTTCGCATAGGAGACGGAATCGCCAATGCCGGAGCAGATAGCCAGGTATCACCCCACCAAGCCAAAGCACCGGTGCGGCTGGTAACGATCATCTTCGCACCGGCCGTCCAGTCGCGACACAAGCAGATCGCATCGATCGGATCGTCGCAACCGGACAACAGCGCGGCTTCTTGATCGTTCACGATAGTGACGGTTGCCAATCCCATCATGCGCACGGCGGAATCGCGATCGCCAAGCTGCTGGGCCGACGGCATCCAGATCGTTGTGCGAGCGGCGCGCAGTGCGGCGGCGGTGAACGGTTCGTCGGTGGCGGACAGGGGGCCGATGATGGCGAGTTCTGAACTGGCGAGTGCTTGATGCAGCGCGGGGGGCAAAACTTGCGATCGCAATGTGGGACGCGTTGTATAGACTCGTTCGCCGATAACGACACTGCGGCGAGTTGCGGGGAGGCAGCGATGAAACTGTGCGGCGCGGAATTCGTCACCCAATTCGTCAACCACCTGCTCGCCCAACTTGTCGTCGCCGATCATAAAATGCAGTGCAACTCGTCCACTGCAGGCAGCGATCGCTCGGGAAACTCCGACCGGAGCGCCGCCGAGCTGCTCGTGCATCGTGCAAGTCGCTTTCGTGGTCGTATTGTTCATGTCTCGGCTTCCACGAACAAGTCTTTCGTAACGGTTCCAACAACAAGGATTTCGGGTTCGTAAGTGGTCATGAGTTCTTTCTCCGTAGTCTTGAGAGTGGTTTTGTACTGCGTGTGGATGGCGTTGACGCTTTCGTATGATGGCCTTCCAAGCCTTGTCCTTACCCACATTTTCTTAGTCGCGAAGTGACGGTTTGCGATAGCCTGGGACGCGAGTCCCAGGAAAGCAGAGCAAGCGGATCTCGGGAGCCGCGAAGTGGCGGCAGGTGTGGCCAGGCGTGCCCTGGTAACCCACCTGCCGTCGCTTCGCGACTCGATCGTGATCTGTCATTTCCTGGGACTCGCGTCCCAGGCTATCGCATGTCGCTGCTTCGCAGCTACGACAAATGAGGGTAAGGCCACCGAACCGGTGGCACTCGCGACGGCGACCTTGCGCTGTACACTATACGAGTGTTCCGGCGGCGAGCGTGCCGGCGAGCATGATTAGGATCGAGATCAGCACTGTGGCCAAGACGCGCAGCGCGGCTGAACCGCGGCAGCCGAAAAGGGAGAAGCGGACGGTCCGGGCGTCGCAGCTTGGCCCGGTGATGTCGTGCGAAGGGGGCGGGGGATCGTGATCGCCGTGGAGGCATGCCTCGGCGATCAAGTCGAATTCGGCGGGTGTCGGATCGTGGTGTTGTTGGTCGCGCATCTTCGGGCTCCTTGAGTTTGGCATCGGTTGCCGAACATCCGGCAACTGCCCAAATAGATGCGCGAGCCAACCAAACTTCTCACTCCGATTTGTGCTTGGTCATTGGACATTGGGTCTTGGTCATTTCGGTTCTTCCCACCGAAACCAAGCTCAGAACTCCTGACCTGAGCGGAATTTAAGGTGAGCCGTGTTTTGGGCTGAGGAGGGTGTAGACTAA
>JAQBZB010000038.1 GCA_027622275.1 Planctomycetota bacterium
ATGATGGCGGAAGATTACCCCAATCCTCAAAACGTACCAAGATCGATTCTTCGCCCGTGGACGGTTACCGTTGTAGCCAGGGCGCTTCGCTCGAATGGGCGATTACTCGTCGTCGAAGACTACATGATGCCTCAAGGCGAGCACTCCCATCGGTATGGATTTGTCTGCTTGAACGCAGAACAATTAAAGGCATTGTTCGCCACGAATAACGAAGAGGGGTTTCTCTCAGTAGATGCTTCAGGAAAGTATGCGGGACGGATTCGAAGCCATCTCATTCCTGCCATCTCGTTTTCTCGCGTATCTGCTGAAACGCGGAAAAATGCTCTGAAGCTTGTCCGAGAAGAAGCCAAGACTGCCATTCATCGTCTAAGATCCGCCAAGCACACTACGTATCGCAAGGGCCTGGAACACGCATTCTGGACCCAGCAATATGCTAACAGCGGACTTGCGATCGAAGAAGTTTAAAGACCGGCTGCGTCGAAATCGCCGGTCGTACGAGGATTAGCCTGAGCTGATCGTCGTTGTTGTGGATGCTGTCGTTTCGACTCTAATCTTAAACTCGCGATAAGGTCGCTCAGTTGTAAGCTTTTGCGTTGATTGGCTGCTCGCTAATCGACCTGCGTTCGCGTCGAAGAGCATCGTGCCGGTTAGCTCTTGATCGAGAAGTTTTAGCTTGCGCGGAGCTTGTTCGCTTGGTTCGAACTCTAGTTGCCCCGTGATGTTGATTCGTTCCAGCGTCTTGCCGTCGACGTCTTCCGGCGCGACGACGGTGTATGTTCTGCTTTGCTTGAGTGTGCCGAGCGGAGAGGGCGTTGCGAAGGTTGCCGTCCAAACGCTGTCCTTCGCGACCGCTTGTTCCGGGAATTCGACCGCCGCTTGGCCGAGCAGTTGAGTAATTCCTTCCGCGGAAAACAGCTGCTTCAAGGCCGGGGATGCGACCGAGGTGAACGCTTTCGCCGCAGCGTCGGATAACTTCACCGCGCGGATGGCTCCACGATTCGTCATGGTGACGGTGAAGTCGGCTCCGATCACAGGTTCCACCGCCGCGGCAATGTCAGCCGCCGAGCCGCTGGGCTTCGTTTCCGAGTCGGATGCGTAAGCGATCGGCTCGGCGGTTCCTGACTTCATCGTTACCGCGAACCGCTCGAAGCGTTGTGTGATCTGAGCTGTGCCATTCGCATCAACCGAGTCGATCGTCCAAGTCATGCGCGACTGCATCGTGATATCAATGCCGGTCGGCTTACCCGCCCCGGTCGTCTCGGTCACGGTGTGCTGGTCGACCGTGACTTGCAATCGTTCCCCTTCCGTGAACTTCCAACGAAGCAACGTCTCGGCCTGTACAACGTGGCTAAAGCTAGCCACCAAGAGCAAATTGCAAATCAGCAATCGAAAATCGAGAATCATAATTCAATGCTTCCCCCAGGCTTGACGACGATCGGTTCGGCGATAGTTTCCCGCTTGACGCGTGCCGCCCATGCCGTTGCGTCCTGTGCGATCGGCGGCCATGTGTTGTAATGAGATGGCGTGACTTGCTTCGGCAAGATCAGCTTAATGGCCTCGATCGAATCGTCTGGTCCCATCGTGAACAAGTCGCCGATCGGCAGCACAGCCAAGTCAATCCCGGCGTTTCCGATCAATTGCATATCCGAGAACAAAGCCGTGTCGCAAGCGAAATAGATCTTCTTGTCTCCGATTGTCAGCAACCAGCCGCCGGGGTTTCCGCCGTACGACCCATCGGGAAGCTGCGAGCTGTGGTGTGCGACGGTCAGCTTGGCGCGGCCGAACGGCAGATCGACTCCGCCGCCAAGATTCATCCCGAGCGTGCTTTTAACGCCGTGTTCGCTGGCGAACCACGTGGCGATTTCGAAGTTGGATACGACGGTCGCCCCCGTTCGGTTCGCAATCGCCGCCACATCCGCCATATGATCGAAGTGCCCGTGCGAAACGAGGATGAAGTTGGCCGCGACGTCATCGGCCTTCACGGGAGCCGTGGGCGACTCGTCCAGGAACGGGTCGATCAAAATGTGATGATCGCCAGCCTTGATCGCCCAAGAGGCGTGGCCGAGCCAGGTGAGTTTGATTGCCATGCCTTTACCTTCCGAGGATGCGATTCATATTCTTCTTGTAGCCTTCGACGCCCGGCTGTCCGTACGGATTGATGCCCATCAGCCGCCCTTCGACGACCGTCGCGAGCATCAGCATTTGCAGTAACTGGCCGATCGAAGCTTCCTTCGTATCCGGCAAGTGAATGTCGGCGGTCGGACGATTGTCTTCGCGATAAGCCTGGTTCGTTCCTTGAATCGCCGCAGCCATCAGTTCGGGGAGCGTCTTGTCGGCGAGATCGTTCAATTTGTCTTGGTCGAGTTCGCTATGACCAACAGGCAGCGGATCGCACCGCCAGTTGTCGACGATGACGTTCGTAATCAGTTTGTCGCGGCGGCCTTCTTGGTGTTGCTGGGCTCGCGAATGCAGATCGCGCGTGTTGACCGTGGTCAGCGGCGTCGCTCCCTGCTCCGCTTTGCCCAAGCTTTCGGCGAGCAGTTGATCGTACCACAGACCGACGGCTTCGAGCGCCTTCGACCAGACCGACATGATCCGGATGTTGGCTCCGCGCTGGACTTCGAGCAAGTGCGAGACGCCAACGTAGTCCAGCACCGCGTTCTCGCCGGGCGATGCCTGTTGAAAGTGCTCGTTCATCGCGGCGGCGCCTTCCAAAAGCTTCACCACGTCCAAGCCAAGCACCGCCGCCGGAAGCAAGCCAACGGCCGACAACACCGAGAACCGCCCGCCAACTCCGTCTGGCACGTTGTAGATGTCCTGGCAACCGATCGCGCCGGCAAGTTCAAACAACCGGCCGCTCGTACCGGTCACGGGCACGACCAAATCACCCAAAGCGCTCGCGTTGTCGTCGCACGAGCTGCGCAGATTCGCGAGGAACTGCCGGAAAGCGGCGGCGGTCTCCAATGTTCCGCCGCTCTTGCTGATGACCAGGATCGCCCAGCGATCAACGACCGACTTGGCGACTTTGCCGTTGCCGAGCAACCGCAGCAAGCCTTGCGACGCGTCGTTGTCGACGTTGTTGCCTTCGAAGTACATGCGCGGCCGGCTGCCACGTTCGGCGCGCGACAACTCGTTGAAGTAGGGCTGGCAGCAGGCATCCATCAGGGCCCGCGCGCCCATGTACGAGCCACCGATCCCGAGTACCACGACGCGATCGACCGACTCACGCAACCGCGCGGCGGTTTTCAGAATCCGGCCCAATTCGCTCGCGTCTCGTTTCTCGCGATACTCGGCGAGCAATCGATTCGGCATGTCGATGAACGCCGCATCAAGCGGTTCTTTCGCGGGCGGAATCGCGCCGCCGGATTGGAACAGTTCGACGTCCGCGAGCGTTTCGCTACGGGCGGCTTCGAGTTGTGGGGCCAATGCGGTGAGTTCGGCTTGAGATATCCCGGTGCCTTCGAGGAATACGCCAGCGGGGTTGTAATGCAGCAACTTGCCATCGCTCATGCGAGTCGTCCTTTTCAATCCGTGAGGTGTGAGTACGTAGCCTTTCGCTCCGCGAAAGTGCGTCCTTTCACTTTCGCGGAGCGAAAGGCCACGTAGCGTCGAAGATAGCTGACGATCTCGCACCTTACTACCCGCGGTCGCGACTCCTTGGTCGAAACTGATGTTTGTGGTAGGACAATTGGCTCATTGACGCGACGCAAACCAGAGACCGCCAAGCCCAAAGGGATCAGAATATGGACACACATGCCCTCACTCGCGAATTGTTTGTAAAGAACGATTCCAAGATCGTCATGCTCGTTGCGGACGGGCTCGGCGGGCTGCCGTGGGAAGCGGGTGGTAAGACCGAGCTGGAAGCGGCGCACACGCCAAACTTGGACGCTCTTGCCGCCAAGGGAGTTCAAGGGGCGAGCATTCCGGTGGTGCCCGGCATTAGCCCCGGCAGCGGTCCCGGTCATCTTGGTCTGTTCGGTTACGATCCGATTAAGTATTTGATCGGACGCGGTGCGCTGGAGGCAACTGGCATCGGGTTCGAGCTGCAACCAGGGGACGTGGCGATTCGCTGTAACTTCTGCACGCTGGATGCAGCCGGCAATATCTCGGATCGACGCGCGGGTCGAATCCCCACCGAAGAGAGCGCTCCGCTGGCAATCAAGCTGCGTCAGATTGCGATTCCAGGGATCGAAATCTTTGTCGAGCCGGTGAAGGAACATCGTTTCGTCGTCGTGCTGCGAGGCGCAGGGCTCGGCGGTCGCGTTCGTGATACCGACCCACAAGCGACTGGAATTCCGCCGCTTGATCCGGTCGCGGAAGATGAAGCCAGCCAAAAGACGGCCGACGTTGCAAAACAGTTCCTGACCCACGCACGAGACATCCTCAAGGACGAAAAGAAGGCGAACTTTCATACGATGCGCGGCTTCGCCGCGAAACCGGACTTGCCGAGCTACGAGGAGGTTTACGGTTTGAAGGCCGCCGCCATCGCGGTCTATCCGATGTACAAGGGGCTAGCGCGATTGGTCGGGATGGACATCGTCGGCCAGGCCCAGACGCTCGACGATCAGATGGAGGTGCTGAAGCAGCACTGGAACGACTACGACTTCTTCTTCATCCACTTCAAGTACACCGACAGCACGGGCGAGGATGGCAACTTCGACGCCAAGGTGAAACGGACCGAAGAGTTCGACGCGATCATTCCCCGCGTCCTCGAATTGAATCCGACCGTCACGATCGTGACCGGTGACCACAGCACCCCCAGTTTTTTGAGCAACCACAGCTGGCATCCCGTCCCCACGCTACTCGCTTCCAACTGCTGTCGCCCCGACGGTCTGACGTCGTTTGGCGAGAGTACTTGCATCCGCGGCGGTCTTGGTCAATTCGAAGCGAAACATCTCATGACGCTGGCGCTGGCCAACGCCGGCCGATTGGGCAAGTACGGTGCCTGATCGGGAGTCGCTTGACGTGGCCTTTCGCTCCGCGAAAGGAATTTGCGTCCTTTCGCGGAGCGAAAGGCCACGTACAAGAACGCCAAGAAGCTCGGCCAATCGACGGGGCTTCTTGGGCAGGTTCTCGATCCGCTGAGCTATCGCTTGGGAAACAGCGGTCCGCCGTAAACCGCACTATCGCCAAGTTCTTCCTCGATGCGAAGGAGCTGGTTGTACTTGGCCATGCGGTCGCTGCGCGAGGCCGAGCCGGTTTTGATCTGGCCCGTGCCGAGTGCCACCGCCAAGTCGGCAATCGTCGCATCTTCGGTCTCGCCGCTACGGTGGCTGGCAATGCTGCTGTAGCCGTTGCGATGCGCCAAATGAATCGCCGAGATCGTTTCGGTCAGTGTGCCGATCTGGTTGACCTTGATCAGAATGCTGTTGGCGATGCCTTCGTCGATGCCGCGTTGCAGACGCTCGGTGTTGGTCACGAACAGGTCATCACCAACCAGTTGTACTTTGTTGCCGGTCTTCTCGGTCAGCAGCTTCCAGCCTTGCCAGTCGTCTTCGCTGCAGCCATCCTCGATCGAACAGATCGGATAACTCGCGGCCCAATCGGCCAGGAAGTCGACCATGCCCGCCGAATCGATCTCCTTACCATCGACCTTGTAAACTTTCTTTTCGGTGTCGTACAACTCGGTAGCGGCGACGTCCAACGCGATCTGAACTTGCTCGCCCGGCTTGTAACCGGCCTTTTCGATCGCTTCCATGATCAAATCCAGCGCCTCGCGGTTGCTGCCAAGATCCGGAGCAAAGCCGCCTTCGTCGCCGACGGCCGTATTGAGTCCCTTGCTGTTGAGAACTTTCTTGAGATGGTGAAAGATCTCGCAGCCACATCGCAGGGCATCGCTGTAACGGTCGAAGCCCAGCGGCATCACCATGAACTCTTGCACGTCGACCGAGTTATCCGCGTGTTCTCCACCATTGACGATGTTCATCATCGGAGCGGGAATGAGGTTAGCGCCGACACCGCCCAAATAGCGATAAAGCGGCTGAGCCGTGTGTTGAGCGGCGGCCTTGGCGACGGCCAACGAGACACCAAGAATCGCGTTCGCGCCGAGGTTGCTCTTGTTCGCCGTGCCATCGAGCGTGATCATTTGCTGGTCGACCGCGGCCTGATCGAGCGCATCCCATCCCGCCAGTTCGTCGGCGATGACATCGTTGATGTTGTGGACGGCTTTCGTCACTCCCTTGCCGAGGAACTCCGTGCCACCGTCCCGCAATTCCCAAGCTTCGTGGGCTCCGGTGCTCGCGCCGCTTGGCACAGCAGCACGCCCAAACGAACCGTCGGTGAGGGAAACTTCGACTTCGACGGTAGGATTGCCGCGGCTGTCCAGAATCTGACGCCCGTGAATGGCTCCGATGATGCTCATGTTTTCTCGCTTTCAAACGCTGGGGTGCTTAAACATTTTAACCGCGCACAAGGGCGGTGCTGATTGACGCCACGAATCCGTCATTTTGCACAATGATCGGCAGATTGACTATCCCGGCAAAGCGGCGCGCCGCGATTGCGAAACCGAGCTGCCGGCGCTACAACAGGGTCAGCAAACTGTTCCTCAATAGCAATCGCGCGGAGGCGACGCATGTTTACCGGGTTGGTGGAAGCGATGGGTGAAGTCGTCGCGAGGGAAGCGCGGCCTCCCGGCGTCCGGCTCGTTGTGCGCAACGCAAAGATCGCTGGCGATATCGCACTTGGCGACAGTATCGCGGTGAACGGATGCTGTCTGACCGTCGTCGAATGCAGCTCCGAAGACTTCCGTTTTGATGCCGGCGAAGAAACGTTAAGCCGTACGAATCTAGGCCGTCTCATGGAAGGGAGCCGCGTCAACCTCGAACGATCTTTGCAACTCGGCGACCGGCTCGGCGGCCATCTGGTGACGGGACACATCGATGCGGTGGGCAGTCTCGACGAGCGGCACGATGACGATCAGTGGTCGAAGTTTTGGTTCCGCGTTCCGAAGCAGTTGACTCGTCAGATGGCGAGCAAAGGGTCCGTCGCGGTCGATGGCATCAGCCTGACGCTGGTCGACGTCGAGGACGAACGATTCAGCGTCGCGCTGATTCCACATACGCTGCTAGTCACCACACTCGGCCAGTTGCAAGTGGGCGGCGAAGTGAATATCGAAACCGATCTGCTGGCCAAGTACGTCGAGAGGCAGCTGGCGGGTAGCCTGGAGTGATGTGTCCCGCGATGCCGCCACTCATTCAAATGGGTCGTCGCTCTGAGGCCGGACGTTGGGCCGCTGGCGCTGGGCGAGTTTTTTCGTCGCCGCCAGGAGTTCGTCGATTTCGTGAAAGACTTCGTCGGTTTGCCGGATCGCCAACGATTCGAGATGCTCGACAAAGACGATCGAACCCGTAGCATCGGGACCACACCAAGTGTTCGGCGCGACGACGGTCTTGATCAGTTCGACGAGAACTTTGCCCTCGCCATTTGGCGGCCTCTCATTTTTGGTGCGCTCGATGGGAACGGCAACCGGGAACACACCGATTTCTTGACCTTGCCCCGGCAAAGGGCTGTGTCCCCGAACCCGCCATTCGCAGCCGGCAGGTTTGCTCTCGACCTGTTGGGCGATGACAGGCTGGTCCTGCTGAATATCCATACCTCGATGAGATCGTCACTCGGCCGAGAAAGGCAACCGGAATCGACCGGTGGGACGCAAGCCCAATGCCACTCACTTTGTGGAACAATTGTCCCCAATTGTTCATGCGGTCGATCGGAACAGTTGTGACAACTGTTCTACACTGTGGCAAATCCGCTAAAGTGAGTGGCCCCGAGCCTCTTCCGCTCCTTGGCCGTCTCAAGTAGGCGTATTTCCACGGACTTCATTCCTAAGTTCCGCGATTGCGGTTTCCCAATCGAGGAATTTCAGTTGGCCCTCAGCCACCAAATGTTTTCGATCTTGGAGGACATCTCGATGCCAATCGGGAGAAGGCAGGTCTGCCGGACTTCGGGACAGGTCCGCCCAGAGCGTCTCCATGACTTCCAGTTTGTCCGCCAGGGTCATTTGATCGAGAGGCAAGTGAATCGACATCGTTTTCTATCTCCGGTTTTTGAATACTGCGGATATCCTACCATCCCGAACGCAGTTTGAAACATTCACCGGTCCCACCTGGCTCAATTCGCACAATCCGGCGCGAGCAAGCCCGTCGCGCACTGGCATTCCATGCGCAACCTCGTACGCCTGCGAGGAAGCCTATGGCACACGTCTACGATTAAGCGCGCCTGTCCCGATTGCTTCCGAGATTGCTTCCGAAGGTCGCTCTTTGCGTGACGGAATGCGGTTAACTTCTCGACGTGAGTACACTCCGCTCGCCGCCCCCGTTCGCTACCGACCAATCCCTGTCATGCAGAGCATGGCCTACGTCACTTACGCCGCATTCCGTCATCCGGAGCATGACCGAGTTCACTTAACCAGAAGTCTATGTGCTAGTCTTTTGAATGCTAACATTGAACATGCGTCGGTCGACAACACGTAGCGCACAAGATGGCGGTGTGATTATGACGGTTGTACAAAAGGCACTTGTTGGATTGATAATCACGGCGATTGCTGGGTGTGGGACAAGTTATAAGTGGGCTCGCCACGAGTACCTTACTGAGGTGGCGGTACTAGATGCGCTCAAGCAAGAGAAACAGGCGCTACTCGATCGCTTAGCAAACGAGGAGCAACGAATACTATTGTTAGATTCCAAAATGCGCGAGATTTGGACAATGAAGCGACAAAGCGGCCTGGAGCAGGGCAACTACGAACCGCGACTCGCGCTCGACGAGGCACTACTTCGAATCCTACAATCCGATACTCGCGAAGCTGTCGCAGAACTCGACGATCATATCAAAGGGCAGGAACGGATTATTTCGAGGTCTCGCAAGCAGATGCTTGCAAAATTAAGTCGTTAACTCGGTGTGCGCTACTTTCCCTCACTCATTTAGACTCATCGATCGCGCAGGGGATAAGTCCCTTTTGGATGTTCGGTGTCCCAACACGATGCGTGCTATGTTTCTTCCATTCGACATCGGAAAGAGTCGGGAAGTTCGTCGGCACTTGCTTCACGAACATTGCCTTGCTAGAGCCTCGCGGGCCGAGCATGTCGGGCATCGACACGATACCTGGGGCCTCTAACCGAATGTGTGCGACCGGTCAAAATCTTGCACACGGACGCTTCACCATCATCGACTAAATGGACGGATCACCTTCATCATCGAACATCTTTCTTGCCAACCATGCTTCGAGGTATCTAAGAACATGCTCGTCTACAAGTATCTTTCTCCAGCGAGAGTCGATGTTGTTGAAAGCGCATTGATTCGTTTCACGCCGCCATTAGAACTGAACGACCCTTTTGAAGCTCAACCCTGTCTTCTCGATTACCGCGACCATCTGCGCGCGTATCTTGCCAAGGAATGCGGAAGAGCCGACAAGCCGGTTAGCCCAGCGGACATCGACGGGCTTGTTGACACTCATATCAGCAACCTTCAGAGGCGGATTGGTGAAGTGACGGTTGTCCTTAGCCTCAGCAAGAACTGCGATAACCGACTCATGTGGTCACACTACGGAAAGAGCCATCAAGGTTTTGTCATTGGCTTTGATTCCGATAACGACTTCTTTTCTGTGCAACGGGAACAGATTCGTTTGAGCCCAACTGAGGTTCAATACTCAGCAGAACGGGCTAATGTGCCTGTGGACAGTAGCGTTCCCCCAAATCAGTTCTTAGCTCCCGATAGAGAGTTCTTACTAACCAAGAGCCAAGACTGGGCCTACGAGGAAGAAATCCGCGTGCTTGCCGATCCGCAGAAGGCGGACATCACCAAAGCTGGACCAAACGGTCGCGATATATCCCTATTTC
Source organism: Planctomycetota bacterium (assembly GCA_027622275.1). GTDB lineage: Bacteria > Planctomycetota > Planctomycetia > Pirellulales > Pirellulaceae. Next base: position 9,831 of record JAQBZB010000038.1, read on the forward strand.
AGTTTCCCTCGACGGCCGTTCGCGAAATCATTCTTGGCTATCGGATTCCGACCGATCTTGCCTCGACGCTCACAGAAATCGTCAGATCGAGTTACTCCCATGCGAGAATATTGCGGGCCGCCTTGAATGAACGACTTTTCAAAATGGACATCAATGTCTAGGGCGTTTTCATTCTGTGGATATGGGCGGGTCGGGTAGCACGCCATAAGTCTTCGAAGGGCGTGGCAGAGGGGCGAGGAAACACCGCCGTCCGACCGATCCTACTCGTTGGCGGCCTCAAAGACCGCTGCGACATCGACCGTTAGTCCTTCGAGAAGTAGCGACGCGGCGAATTCTCCCGGTTTGTAGACGCCAACTTCCGCGTACGGCTGCCCGGCGGATTCAAGCTTGAAGACCGTCATCGTGGAGTTGCGCGGATCGACGATCCAGTATTCAGAGATCCCGGCTTGCGCGTATTCGTTACGCTTGACTTCCAAATCTCGTTTCGGATCGTCGCTGCTGACGACTTCCACGACGAGATCGGCTCCGTTCCAGAACTCGTCGGCTCGACGTTCCTTGTTGGAGGCACGCATGAACACGATGTCCGGCTCGCGGATCGTGCCGTCCCAGAGCTTGATAGGTAGTGGGGCAAAGAGAGCGACTCCGAACTGATTGGCAACTACAAAATCATGAATCTGTCGAAACAAGGACGACAAGATCAACTGATGCGCTTGAGTCGGCGACGGAAGCAACTCTAGCTTGCCGTTCGACAATTCGATCAGCCGGTTCGTGTGGAGCGAGAAGTACTCGCCCTCGGACCAATGCCCTTGACGCGGGAAGAGTTCAGCGATTTCCCAAGTTGGATCGCCGATTGCCGATTCGATGATAGGAGTTGATGGCATCGTGAAGTCGCAGTGTAGGATTGCTCACCAGTATCTCGAAAGCGGCCCCGATGCGAGCTGCTGCTAAGTAGCATGGCCTCGTAGGCCGTGTCGGCTTGGGAACACCTGAAAACACACGGCCTACGAGGCCATGCTACTCATTGGAACACGGCACCGACTGAATATACCAAAAGCCCTGACTACTTGCCGAACTTCATCTCCGTAAACTCGCGCACTCGATCGCGGATGGCGGGTTCGACGGGCAGGCGCTCCATACTGCTGGCTCCGTAGAAGCCGACGATGCCTGTGGTGTGGTCCAGGATGAACTGCGCGTCCGCTGGCTCGGCGATTGGGCCGCCGTGACACAGAACCAGGATCTCCGAGTTCACTTTCTTGGCGGCGTCGTGCATGGCTTGAACTCGCCGTGCGGATTCTTCGAGCGAAACAGCGGTCGTCGCGCCGATCGCGCCTTTCGTCGTCAGACCCATGTGCGGAATCAAAATGTCGGCACCCGCCGCGGCCATCGCCGTCGCCTCATCGGGATTGAAACAATACGGCGTCGTGAGCAAGCCCATTTCGTGGGACGTACGGATCATGTCGACTTCCAGGCCGTAACCCATGCCGGTTTCTTCCAGCCCCTGCCGGAAGCTGCCGTCGATCAGACCGACGGTCGGAAAGTTTTGCACACCCGAGAAGCCCGCTGCATCGACGTCGCGCAGAAACAGCTTCATGACTCGAAACGGATCGGTCCCGCAGACGCCAGCCAGCACCGGCGTTTTCGTCGCCACGGGAAGGACTTCGCGTCCCATCTCCATCACGATGGCATTGGCATCGCCGTAGGGCATCATTCCCGAGAGAGATCCGCGCCCACCCATGCGAAAGCGTCCGGAATTATAGATCACCAACAGATCGATCCCACCGGCTTCCGACATCTTCGCACTGATGCCGGTCCCCGCGCCGCCGCCGATGATTGGCTTGCCAGCGGCAACTTTCGCGCGTAATCGAGCGAGAATGTCTTCACGTTGGAACAAGGCCATGTTTGTTTCCCCATGTAGCCATCACGCTCCGCGTGATGAGCCTGTTACGTTTGACTCGATCCCATTGTCGACGTCCGACCGCACTTCAAGCTCGAACCAGTCAGGCTCGTCACGGCGGAGCGTGACAGCTACTTTTCATCAGCTGAATTAGTTTGTGGGCGGCGGCCTCGGCGAAGGTGGGATCGTTGATGTGTTCGTCACGCTCGACAAGCGGGACGCCGCCGTGACTCGACCGGATCGCGTCGAACAACGCCTTGCGCGCCGCGGGATCTTCGAACGGTTCGCCTGCGCGGTCGATCGCCGAGACGCCCTTCAGCGGCAACATAATCGCGGCCGGTCCGCGCGACGAGGAGACCTTGTGTCCAATCTCTTGGCCGAGCATGGCGTTCTCTTCGGCGGTGGTCCGCATCAGCGTCACGGTGGCGTTGTGCTTGTGGAAGGTGCGGTCTTTGAACTCGATCGGGATCGTGTCTGGAGCCCAGAAATTGACCATGTCGGTAGCTCCCACCGAGACAACTTGAGGCACTCCCATCGCTGCCGCCGCCGTCAATCGGCTCGGGCCGGCCGACAGTACACCGCCGACCAGGTCATCCGCCAACTCCGTCGTCGTCATATCCAGCACGCCCGCAAACAGGCCTTCACGGATCAACGACTCCATTGCCTGACCGCCGTTGCCGGTCGCGTGGAAGACCAGGACTTCATAGCCCGCTTGTTCGAGTACCTCGCGCGCCCGCTGGACGCAAGGCGTCGTCACTCCAAACATTGTCGCGGCCACCAGCGGCTTGTCTGCCCGCGATTCGGCGACACGATGCCGTACCATGCCGGCTATCGCCCCAGCCGCATTCAACAAGATCTGCCGACTGATTCGATTGATCCCGGCGATGTCGACCACCGAGTTCAGCATGAGAATGTCTTTGTCGCCGACCCATTTTCGGACGTCACCTGAAGCCAGCGTGCTGACCATCAGCTTGGCAACACCAATCGGCAGCGCCCGCATCGCCGCCGTTCCAATGGTGGTCCCCGCCGATCCGCCGAGCGCGATGACGCCGTCGACTTCACCGCGTGCGAAGGCTGCCAGGACGATCGCCGTCGCCCCCGCCGCGGCTTTCGTGACGGCTACTCCGCGATCTTTCTTTGCAAGCATCTCTTCGAGCGACGAGCCCGCCGCCGCAAAAACCGCCTCGCGCGTCACATCGCCGGGAAATGTCGGTACGCCGATGCAGCTCGTGTCGACAACAACGACCTCCACGCCAAGTTCGACCAAGCGTTCGCGAACCAACGCTGCTTCAGGCCCCTTGGTGTCGAGCGTTGCGAGTAAGTAAATCATGAGCGTTTCTCAGATTCCATTCGACGACATGTCAACTTCGACAAGCAACTCGTCCCATTGGGAGATTCGAGGATCGCGGGCTCCGTACAACGCGACGAGCTTCTCGCGAATCCAACCCCGATCCAGGGCATTCAGCTGAGTGCGAAGAACTTGCTCGACGTCCGCAAGGTCTTTGCGTCGGAAGAACATCATTTTGAAAACCACAAGTGACTCTGCATCCCAGATCACGATCGCTTGGCCATCGAGATCGACAACTTGCCGCCGCTCCTTCGCGTCCGCATAGAATGGGTTCGTGGGCAGGAAGACGTCGACCCGAAGTCCGTCTTGTGAGACGCGACAGAATCCGTTTTCCTTGATTGATTGTAACGCCTCCAAACTAGTCACTTCACAGCCAATTTCCTGCAGCAACCAAATGCATTCACTAGCTTTGCCGGGAGGCCAGTAGAGCGTCACGTCAACATCAATCGTTCCGCGCGGCGCGGCCCAATACCCCAATGCGATCGCCCCGCCAATCGCGTACTCCTGGCCTCGCGCATTTAGCTCCTGCGCCAGTCGTTTGGCGACATGGGCGGCGTCGAGTTGTCGGTTACTCTCGTCCATCGGCAGCGTGCCTGCGTAGGAAGGCGATCGTCGAAGCGGGCCAAGGTGCAGGTGTGGGAGCGGGCAACCCGCTCGCGATGCGACCGCGTTGAATCGCCGCAGCCGTCTTACACGCTGCCGCAATCATCCGACCGCGTTGTTCCATCGACATAGCTCGAAGCGCCGCGTACTCGCTGCTTCGTTGCTCTTCGAATGCCGATACGTGAAGCTTATCGTCATCGGTTCCCAAGCGCTCTTGCATCGCTGCGATTCTCCAATTCGGTTGTCGTTCTATTGTACGACATCGTCCAGCGTCAGGGCAGTTCGCTAGTATCGTGCGACATCCTTCGCGGCTTGTTGAGGATGCAACGTCTTGAGGTACTCCTGCGCCTTGAAGGTCATCATCCGCAGGTCGCTCCCGACGGCGAGGAACTGCATGCCTTGTTCGGCCCGCTCGAGAGCTGACTCGGGATCCATCGCGTGAATGCCGGTTGGCGTGCCGACTTTCTTGCCGACCTCGATCACACGCTGGACCATTGCTTCGTGTTCTGCCGCTGTCGGGAACGTGCCATCGGAAGCGCGCATCTGGAACCGGAGATCGTTCGGACCGATAAAGATCGCGTCGCAACCGGGCAGGCTGTAAATCTCTTCCGCATTCTCGACGCCTTGCGGGCTTTCGGTCTGCAAGACAACCAAGATCTCGTCGTTGGCCCGCTGATAGTATTCGCCGGCCTCCGCACCGAAATTCATCGCGTGCATGCCGCCACCGACGCTGCGGTTGCCTTGGGGCGGATATTTTGCGGCGGCGATGGCGATCTTCGCTTGCTCGACCGTGTCGACCATCGGCACCACGATCCCCCACGCTCCGGCGTCGAGAACCCGCTTGATGTAATGATGCGTTCCCTCGGGAACACGAGCCAATGGCACACAGCCCGCATCGGCGATGGCACCAAAAATCGAGGTGGCTTGCGACCAATCGATCGCCGAGTGCTCGATATCGAGAGTCATCCAGTCGAAGCCGAGTCGTGCCAACACTCGCGTGGCATACAAATCACCCAATGCCAGCCAGGTACCGAAGGAGGGCTCGCCACGGCGGAGTTTTTCTTTGACGGGGTTTGTTTTCATGGTTGTTAGTCCTTAGTCGGTTGTCATTCGCCAATTGCTAAGGCAAGTTATAATACACCGCGGGCCAATGACCAATGACCGAGCGACTAATGACCAATCGAAACCTTGTTGTGTTCGTAGCACTTCTGCTGCTGCCCGTCGTCGCACAAGCTCAAACCGAATCACAATTTGAACGAGCCCGTCACCGAATGGTCGACGAAGTCGTGGCAGGTGCGGGCGTCAAAGATCCGCGCGTGCTCCGCGCGATGCGTGAGACGCCTCGGCACGAATTCGTCGCGACGAACCTGCGGAAGCAAGCGTACTTCGACATGGCGTTGCCAATCGGCTTTCAGCAAACGATCTCGTCGCCTTTCATCGTGGCTTACATGACCGAGTCGCTCGATCCTCAGCCGACCGACCAGGTTTTGGAGATCGGCACCGGCAGCGGCTATCAAGCGGCCGTGCTGAGTCCGCTCGTGAAGGAAGTTTACTCGATCGAGATCGTGGAAGAGTTAGGTCGCAAGGCGGAGCGGACGCTGAAACATTTGAAATACACGAATGTGTTCACCAAAGTCGGTGACGGCTTCAAGGGCTGGCCGGAACATGCTCCGTTCAACAAGATCATCGTGACCTGTTCGCCCGAAGCTCCGCCGCAACCGTTGATCGATCAGTTGGCCGAAGGTGGCTTGATGGTGATTCCGGCCGGCGAGCGGTATCAGCAAACGCTCTATTTAATGCGAAAGAAAGATGGCAAGCTCGAGAAGGAGGCGCTGCGCCCGACGTTGTTCGTTCCGATGACCGGCACTGCGGAAGATCTGCGGCGCGTCAAACCAGATCCCGCGAACCCGCAGGCAGCCAACGGCAACTTCGAGGAAAAGATTGGCGAGAATGGTTTTGTTCCCGGCTGGTACTACCAGCGCCAGACAGAATTGGTCACCGATGCACTCGCTCCCGAGGGTGAGCACTTCGTGACGTTCAAGAACGAAGAAGCCGGCCGCTCGTCGCACTTGCTGCAAGGCCTGCCGATTGACGGTCGTCAGGTCGCCGAGATTGAACTTTCGGCAATGGTTAAATATTCGAACGTAATCGTGACTTCTCGCGAGGACGCACTTCCTTCTGTAGCGATCACCTTCTACGACGAGAACCGCAACGATCTCGGTCACAATTGGATCGGCCCGTTTCGCGGCTCGTCGGATTGGACGCAGGTGAAAAAACGCTTCCGCGTCCCCATTCAAGCTCGCGAAGGCTTGTTGCGCCTGGGGCTGTTCGGTGCCACCGGCGAGTTGTCGTTCGATGCCGTGTCGCTCAAGCCGATTTCGCGGTAGCAGGTAGTGGTACAACTTGGCGACCCACCTAATAACCCGACGCGTAAGCGAGGACGAAGCGCTTTGCCTCGCTTACGCGTCGGGTTACAAAGATTCGCCGACGTCGCCAAACTGTACCCTTACCCGGTCGCAAGACTACGTCGCTGGCGCGCTGGTTTCGTGATACAATGGCCGCCTGAATGCTTCACAAACTGAGAGAACGGAGCGAACGAATGACAGATGCCCAATCGATTGTCACGGCAGCGTCGCAGCTCTCCGAACAGGAGCGTGTGCTAGTTGTGGAAGCTTTGCTGGACTCACTGGAAGCCCCGGCCGTAGGTGACCCCGCGGCGGTTGCGGATGCCTGGCGGCAGGAAGTTCGCCGGCGCTCGGAGGAATTGGGAAGAGGACTCGTGAAGCCGATTTCATGGACCGAAGTCTCCGCCGAGGGGGAAAGGATTCTCGAAGGTGGAAATTGAAATGGAATTACAGACTCGCGAGGAAGTGCCATGTCCGACGAACCATTGAAAGGGACATGCATCCTCATCTTCGTCGGAGATGTCTACGAGGACCTGGAACTGTGGTATCCGAAGCTGCGGCTAATCGAGGCGGGGGCGGAGGTCGTCGTTGCGGGGCAGGAAGCGAACGTGGTCTATGCGGGAAAGAACGGCTATCCGTGCAAGTCGGATGCCGCGATCTCGGGCATGAAGGCCGATGATTTTGACGGACTCGTCGTGCCCGGCGGGTTCATGCCGGATAAGTTGCGGCGAGATCCGCACGTGTTGCAACTCGTGCGCGACTTTGCCGCTGCGGGAAAGTTGGTGGCGGCGGTTTGTCATGGTGGTTGGATTCCCATCTCGGCCAAGGTGTACAAGGGCGTGCGAGTGACCGGGTCGCCGGGGATTAAGGACGATTTGATCAATGCGGGGGCGATCTGGGAAGATGCGGCGGTCGTCGTCGATCGGCATTTCGTGTCCAGCCGCAAGCCCGACGACTTGCCGGACTTCTGTCGCGGGATTCTCCAGGTACTTAGAAAGTGATTATCAACAACTTCTCAGTTTGAGTTTCGGGAGGGTGAGGCTCCTGCCGAACCATGCGGGGTAAGGCTCGGCGGGAGCCTCGCCCTCCCAATTTTCCCTCCGGGATTCAGTTTGTTCACAGTTTGTTAGCTGAGGTTTTGATGGCGGACTCACAACGACAGCTCTCGTTCGCGATGTCGGATGACGCAGACGACGCCGAACAGCCGGTCGCGGCCTTCGACGAGCCGGTGGCAACACCAATGCCGATCGAACAAGTTGCCGAAAAGTTGCCGGACAGCCTTGAAGGGCAGGTCGTTTATGTCATCGATTCGCATTCGCTGATCTATCAGGTGTTTCACGCGATGCCGGCCTTGAGCAGCCCGAATGGTCAGCCGGTTGGCGCGGTCCACGGGTTCATCCGTGATGTGATCGACATCATCGAGAAGAAGCGGCCGAACTACTTGTTCTGTGCGTTTGACTATCCGAAGGAGATCACATTCCGACACGACTTGTACGCGGAGTATAAAGCACACCGCGAGTCGATGCCCGAAGATTTGCGTCCGCAGATTCCCAACATCCACCGCATGCTCGCGGCGCTCGGGGTGCCTGTGTTGCAAATTCAAGGGTATGAAGCGGACGACATTCTGGCGACGATCGCGCGGTTGACGGACGAGCGGGGCGGAACATGCTTTGTCGTGACCAGCGACAAAGACTGTCGTCAGTTGATCACCGATCGCGTGAAGATGTACAACATCCGCAAACAAGAGGTGTTCGATGCGGAAGCTCTCATGTTGGACTGGGGCGTGCGTCCGGATCAGGTCGTCGATTATCAAGGCTTGGTTGGTGATTCGGTCGACAATGTGCCGGGGGTTCCGTTGATCGGACCGAAAGCCGCGCGAGAGCTTTTGGAAACGCATGGGACGCTCGACGCGATACTCGAAGCCGCCGATCCCGACAGCAAGAAGAAACGTAATCAGAATCTCGCCACTTTCCGCGAACAAGCGTTGCTGAGTCGCGATTTGGTTCGCTTGGTGAACGATGTGCCGATCGAGATCGATTGGCGGGCGGGCAGGGTAGGGGGCGTCGATGCGGAAGCCGCGCAGGAGCTGTGCCGCGAATTCGGCTTCCGGCAGCTGGCCGATCAAGTCGCGGGCCTCACCGCCGCGGAAGCGCCGACGGAATGGGAGTCAGACTATCGAACAGTCGCGACCCAAGAAGATCTCACTCAGTTGGTCGAGGAAATGTCGCGGCAAACTCGCATTTCCATCGATACCGAAACCACTTCGACGAATCCTCGGTGGGCGGAAATCGTCGGTTACTCGTTCGCGTGGAAGCCGGGCGAAGCTTACTACGTTCCCGTTCGCGCGCCGCAAGGTGAACCGCAACTCGATCCGCAACTGGCGCAAGAAATACTTCGCAGCGTGCTCGAAGATCCCGCCATTGAGAAGATCGGCCAGAACCTCAAGTACGACATTATCGTGCTGCGGAACGTCGGCATCACGTTGCGCGGCGTCGCGTTCGACACGATGGTGGCCGACTATTTGCTCGTCCCGGGTGAACGCAGCCACAGCATGGACGACATGGCGCTCCGCTATCTGAATCATAAAACGATTTCCATCAAAGAGCTGATCGGAACCGGCAGGAAGCAGATCCGCATGAATCAGGTTCCGGTGGCCCGGGTGACCGAATACGCCGCCGAAGACGCGGACGTGCCCGTGCGGCTGACGGCGATCTTGGAGAAGAAACTGAAAGCGGAAGGACTCGACGAGCTGTTTCGCACGGTCGAATTGCCGTTGGTCGAGATTCTGGCCGAACTGGAATTCAACGGGATCAAAGTTGATGTCGCGCGGCTGCGTGAGCTGAGCGATCGATTTGGCGATCGGCTCGCAAGGTTGGAAGTCGAGATCTATGAGCTGGCGGGCGAAGAGTTCAACATCGAATCGCCGAAGCAGTTAAGCAAGCTGCTGTTCGAGAAGTTTGCGCTGCCGGTGATCAAGAAGACCAAGACCGGAGCGAGTACGGACGTCGAGGTTTTGACGGAGTTGGCGAAGCAGCATCCGCTGCCGGCGAAGATCATCGAGTACCGCCAGAACGCCAAGCTAAAGAGCACCTACGTCGATGCGTTGCCTGAACTCGTGCATCCGACGACGGGGCGTATTCACACTTCCTTCAAACAAGATGTCGCAGCAACCGGCCGGCTGAGTTCGACGGAACCGAACTTGCAAAACATCCCTGTCCGCACCGAAGAGGGACGCGAGATTCGCTCCGCGTTCTTGCCCGGCGAGCCGGGATGGCTGTTGATGACGGCGGATTACTCGCAGATCGAACTGCGCGTGTTGGCTCATTTCTCGGGAGACGAGGCGCTGTGCCAGGCGTTTGCCGAGGATCGCGACATCCATACACAAGTTGCCGGCGAGGTCTATGGGGTGCCGCTTGAAGAAGTCACTCGCGAGATGCGCCGAAGCGCGAAAGCCGTGAATTTCGGCGTGATTTATGGGCAAAGTGCCTTCGGGCTGGCTAAGTCGCTCGACATCGACAAGGACGAGGCAGCGGCGTTCATCGATGCGTATTTCGCCCGCTACACGGGGGTTGATGAGTTTATGAAAAAGGTACTGGAGGATTGCCGGGCGAACGGTTATGTTAGTACGATCCTAGGCCGCCGTCGCGCGGTTGAAGGAGTTCGTGACCCCTCACGAGTCGGCGACTCCCGCCAACGAATCCTCCCCGAGCGAATCGCAATCAACACAGTTATTCAAGGATCGGCCGCGGACCTGATCAAGCAAGCGATGATCAGTGTCCATGGTCGCTTGCGACGCGAGAAGTTGCAGGCACGGATGCTACTGCAAATACACGACGAACTGGTGTTCGAAGTCCCGTCGGAAGAACTCACCGAATTGGCTAATCTGGTTACCGCGGAGATGATTGCCGCGGGCCGCTTGAACGTGCCGCTGAAAGTGGATGTCAAAGTCGGTAAGAACTGGGCGGAATGTGAACCTTGGGACTAGATCGCTAGATTAGTGATCCGCGAGTTTGATGTTATGTTGCGCACAATGTAGACCGCACACTCCGTGTGCGGAATTCGGCACACGGAGTGTGCCGTCTACAATTCTGCGGTCACGGATCGCGCTAAGAAGAATCAGCGCCGAATGAAGATCATAGGTATCCTAGGCGGTGTGGCCAGTGGAAAGAGTCTTGTGGCGGAGCAATTTCGTCACCTGGGAGCCAAAGTCCTGGACGCCGATCAAGTCGGCCACCTGGTGCTGCGTGAGCCTGAAGTGATTCGGGCAGCACGCGACCGCTGGGGCGACGCGATTCTCGCCGAAGACGGACAAATCAATCGATCAGAAGTCGCGAAGATCGTCTTCGCCCCGCCGCCTGGCGGATCTGAAGAGTTAGCGTTTCTGGAGCAGCTTACCCATCCGCGAATCGGTGCCCGTTTGCAGCAATTGTTCGAGCAAATGCGTCACAGCCGCGACTCCAAAGCCGTGATTCTGGATGCTCCGGTCATGCTGAAGTCCGGTTGGGACAAGTTTTGTGATCACATCCTTTTTATCGAGGTACCACGCAACTTACGCTTACAACGAGCCCGGGAACGGGGTTGGAGCGCCGCGCATTTTGCCGCTCGCGAGTCGGCTCAAGAGTCGCTCGAGACCAAACGAGCCGCTGCGGATCACGTCATCGACAACTCCACGACGGTCGATTCGACTCGCCAGCAGGTCAAAAGCTTCTGGGATTCGCTCGACTAGATTTCTGTTCTTAGAGTACAATTCACCTACTTCACCCGCCGCCGGCGCTTTCAATGTGTCGGCCACCTGTTACTTCCCTTCTCAGGAGTCTCTCTCATGTCCGGCCAACGTAGCACCCGCCCAAGCGGCGAAAAGCGGCCCAGCGGCGCGAATCCGAATCAGCGATATGCTTCGGAAGAACGCGAGTCGCAACTCGATCGGCTTACGGAATTGGACGACGAACAGGAGCCCTTGTCGCTGGCCGAAGAGATTGCCGCCGAAAGCGCCAACCAACGCGGTGACGATACGAACGACCACTATGAAAGGATCAAGAAAGGCGAGATCCACATCGCCGAGTTGCAACGGCTGAGCATGACCGACCTCATTGAAGAGGCTCGCAAAGAGAACGTCAAAGACGTCACGGGCTTGAAGAAGCAGGATCTAATTTTTCGGATCCTCAAAGAACGCGTGAAGATGAACGGGCTGATGTATGGCGAAGGAACGCTGGAGATCCTGCCGGACGGGTTTGGCTTCCTCCGCAGCCCGGACTATCACTATCTCTCGTGCCCGGACGATATCTACGTGTCGCCGAGCCAGATCCGCCGCTTCGGTCTTCAAACCGGAGCGACCGTCGCGGGCCAGATTCGGCCGCCGAAAGAGAACGAACGTTACTTCGCCTTGCTGCGTGTGGAAGCGATCAACTTCCAAGACCCAAATTCCGTCACGGAGAAGATCGCGTTCGACGACTTGACACCGCTGCATCCGAATCAGCGAATCGTCCTGGAGACCGATCCCAGCGACCCCTCGACACGCATCATCGATTTGATTTGTCCGATCGGGTTTGGCCAGCGTGGCTTGATCGTCAGCCCTCCGCGGGCGGGCAAAACGATCTTGCTGCAGAAGATGGCTCGTTCGGTGATCAAGAACTTTCCGGAAGCCTACGTCATCATGCTCTTGATCGACGAGCGTCCCGAGGAAGTGACCGATATGGAACGCGAGGTGAAGGGCCGCAACTGTGAAGTCATCAGTTCGACGTTCGACGAGCCGTCGTCCCGGCATGTCCAAGTTCAGCAGATGGTGATCGAAAAAGCCAAGCGGATGGTCGAGTATGGCGTCGACGTCGTGATCTTTCTCGATTCGATCACGCGTTTGGCGCGAGCTTGGAACGCCGAGTGTCCGCAGTCTGGAAAGATCCTGTCCGGTGGGCTCGATTCCAACGCCATGCAAAAGCCGAAAGCGTTCTTCGGGTCGGCTCGCAAAGTGGAGGAAGGTGGTTCGCTGACAATTCTCGCGACCGCACTGGTCGATACCGGCAGCCGCATGGACGAGGTGATCTTCGAAGAGTTCAAAGGAACCGGCAACATGGAGATCGTGCTGGATCGGAAACTTGTCGACCGGCGAATTTGGCCGGCCATCGACATCAATCGCAGCGGCACGCGCCGCGAAGAGATTCTCATGGATCCGGAAGAGTACCGTCGCGTTTGTGTACTCCGCCGGGTGTTGAACGACATGAACGGTCCCGACGCGATGGAGTTGCTTGTCACTCGTCTGCAGAAGACGAAGAGCAATGCCGAGTTCCTGATGAGCATGAATATGGGTTAACGCTTCGCTAAATGACCAATTCCGAATGACCAATGACTAATGAATTCCGTGGCGACATGCACCCAGAGGGCGCTCGGTTTGCCATTGTCGTGTCGAAATACAACGATTCGATCACGACAAAGCTTCTGACCGGTGCCGTTGAAACGTTACGCGCCCACCACGTCGCGGACGATGCGATCGACGTGGCTTGGGTTCCGGGTGCTTGGGAGATCCCACTGGTTGCTGATCGATTGGCAAAGACAAAATGTTACGCCGCCGTCATCTGCTTGGGAGCGGTCATTCGCGGCGAAACGACGCACGATCAGCACATCAACCGTCACGTCAGCTTGAGCCTCGGGCGGATTAGTCTCGACAGCGGCCTGCCCGTGCTGATGGGCGTACTGACTTGCAACTCGCTCGAACAAGCCATTAATCGATCCGGGGGAACGGTTGGAAACAAAGGGACCGAGTGTGCCGAAGCGGCACTCGAGATGGTCAGCCTGCTTCGCCAGTTGCCAAGCGAAGAATAACCACGTACAGTTCGTTGGCACGCTGCTCCAGAGTGTTGCTTCCCGCCACATTGCCTACCGGCTCCATCCCACCTGGAAATCATCACCACGATGTCACGTCGAAGTCGAGCCCGCGAAGTGGTCCTGCAATTGCTGTATCAGGACGACTTGAATCCAGCGCCTGACATCGAAGCGATCGAGGAGTTCTTGCGGACGCGGCTGAACAATCGCGAAGACCTAGTCGACTTTGCGCGGGATCTTCGCAAGGGGGTCCGCGCCAATCGCGAAGAGCTTGACGTGCTGTTGCAGGAACGAGCGGAGAATTGGAGCTTGGCCCGCATGGCAGCAACCGACCGGAACATCCTCCGGCTCGGTGCCTTTGAAATACTTTACACGAAGACGCCGGGACGCGTCGCGATCAACGAAGCCGTCGAATTGGCAAAGCGTTACGGCGCGAAGCAATCGCCTCAGTTCGTGAACGGAATCCTCGATCGCGTCTTGCACGATCTGACGCAGGACTCATAGAGCGATGCTCCGACGCCACCGCTTTGCGTTGCTGAAACGTCGGTGCTTATTGATGCTCGGATGCGGGGTAGGATTATTGCTCGCCGCGACTCTTTTGAGTCTTGCACAGCACCACCAAGACAAGATGGAAGGCCAGCGATAGAATGCAGGCTGTCTGTTTCCCCCTCAACAACCATCGTTTTTTTGCAGATCACCATGGGCTTATTCGATCGTATCACCGGCAAATCGGCGGCGTCGCCAGCCGAGGCGGAAAATCCTGCCAAGCAGAGTGAAACTCCTAAGAAGGGGATCTTCGGACGGCTCAAGCAGGGACTCCAAAAAACCGCACAGTTGTTGAATACGGACATTCGTGACCTCTTCAAGCAAGAAGGGCGGTTCGTCGATGACGATTTCTTGAGTGAGTTATTCGCGAAACTGGTTCGAATGGATCTGGGCGCAGGCCCCGCGGCGACGATCCGCGATCAAGTGAAGTCCGATTTCCGCGGACGGGTCGTCCACATGAGCGAAATCATCGACATCATCAAGGCCAAGCTACGCGAGTTATTGGCGCAGCCGGAAGTGCCGATCAAGTTTGCGGCAGCTGGCCCGACGGTCGTGATGGTCGTTGGCGTTAACGGTTCGGGGAAGACGACTTCGATTGCAAAACTCGCGACGATGTTTAAGCAGCAAGGGAAGACGGTCGTGTTGGGCGCGGGTGACACCTTTCGCGCCGCGGCAGTTCAGCAACTGACGATCTGGGCCGAGAGGATCGGAGCCGAGATTGTGACAGGAGCCACGAACAGCGACCCGGCGAGTGTCGCACATCGCGCGGTCGCCAAGGCTCTTGAGACATCGGCCGACGTGTGTATCATCGACACGGCGGGGCGGTTGCAGACGCAAACCAGTCTCATGCAGGAGTTGTCCAAGATCCGACGCGTGATGACCAAGCAAATCGAAGATGCGCCGCACGAAGTGTTATTGGTTCTCGATGCGACGGCGGGGCAAAATGGGATCAGCCAAGCCAAAGGCTTCTCGGAAGCTGCCGGGTGTACTGGTATCGTCTTGGCAAAGCTTGACGGTACGGCAAAAGGTGGCGTCGTCGTTCCGATCCGCCAGCAATTTGAATTGCCGGTGAAGTATATCGGTGTTGGCGAACAGGCAGAAGACTTAGCGCTGTTTAACGCGGACGAGTTTGTCGATGCGTTGTTTGCTGAGTCGGTCGCCGTCAAGTCGTAGAGCGGCAACGGCGCCGTCAAACTTCCGAAGTCTTCGATGACTTCGGAAGTTTCGCGCACGCAATCGCTAAGTGAATTCTTCGCTACGACCGTTACGTCTTTCCTCACGTGTTGAAGCTTCACGCGCACTTCGTACGAGCCTTGATCGTCGCCCGCGCGCAAGTCGCTTTCGGAATCGCGCCTGAATCTTCTTGCAGGCGTCACAGGTTGCCAGGAAATCGCGACAGCACGCGAATCTGTGAATGTAAAACTTGGCATTCTAGTAAACGGCGGTTGTTCGCCGCGTCGATAGCAACATAGACAACGATCGAGAGCCGAGCGCCATAAGGTCTAGTGTGATTCGATCTGTTGCCCCCCAGACCCCCCGTCGACGGTCGCTGGACCGTTGATACTGCCGCCTCGCGGTGGTCCCGCCAGCAATCACGCCTCCATATTTTCAGGATTGGGAGACAGGACGATGAAGTTCACGAGAATAGCTCTAGCGGCGGCCGCCTGTTGTGGTCTCGTCGCAACTGGTGCTCAGGCTCAAGGGCTGCATCAGCCCGGGTCCGTGCAACATGTGGCCCTGACATACGATTACTATGCACAAGACAATGTTGCGCCCTCGCCCAGCGATCTCGCAGCAGCTGAGACGAGCAACCTCGCGTTAGCGAAGGATGCCAGCCAGAAAGACGGCAAGGGTTGCGGTTGTGACGCCAAAGGTGGCGACAAAGGCGGCAAGGGCGGCAAGGGATGCAGCTCTTGCGAACCATGGCGCATCTTCCCGACGATCGGCAACGGTTGGACCGTGGAAGGCTGGATCTCCGGTGGTGCCACCGCCAATGCGGACAATCCCGCATCCAACTACAACGGCCCCGTCACGTTCAACGATCGAGCCGACGAGGCGATGCTGAATCAACTCTATCTCAGCATGGGTCGCGACGCGGACAACGGCGGATGTGGTTGGGCTTGGGGCGGTCGGATGGACCTGCTTTACGGTCAGGACTACATCTTCACGCAAGCCGCTGGCCTTGAAACGCAGCCTGACGGAACGAATGCTTGGAACGGTTCCAAGATGTATGGCCTGGCCATGCCTCAGGTTTATGGCGAAGTTGCCCTCAACGACCTGAGTGTCAAGCTTGGTCACTTTTACACGATCATGGGATACGAAGTCGTTCCCGCGACGGGCAACTTCTTCTACTCGCATGCTTACACCATGCAGTACGGCGAGCCGTTTACCCACACCGGCGGACTGGCGACCTGGGACTACAGCGACCGCTGGACGTTGTACGGCGGCCTGGTCAATGGCTGGGATAAGTTCGATGCGGTGAGCGATAATATGGCGTTCCTGGGTGGAGCGACTTACACACCTGATCACGAGCGATATACCCTGACGGGTACGTTCATTAGTGGCCAGGAAGATGGCGTCGCCCCTCCAACCACGACTCGTAGCGGCTACAGCTTAGTCTTCAACTACGATATCAACTGCCGGCTGAAGTATGTGTTGCAACACGACAACTTCTGGCAGGACGACGCCATCCCGGCAGGCGTAGTACCGGCTCAGAACGCCGAATGGTATGGCATCAACCAGTACCTGTTCTATACGGTCAACGACTGCTGGAAGCTTGGTGCTCGCGTGGAGTGGTTCCGCGACGACGATGGCGTTCGCCTTACCGGTGCCCCGATTCGCGAGACGGCTACTGGCGGCGCTGGACTACTTACCCCCGCCGCCGCGGCTGGCAACTACTACAACATCACCGTGGGTGCCAACTGGACTCCGCGCACGAATCTCACCGTTCGACCAGAACTGCGCTGGGACTGGTCAGACGGAACGACCGGTCAGCCATATGACAGTGGCACGAAGGACGGCCAGTTCACGGCCGCTTTCGACGCGATCGTGGTCTTCTAAGGATCGCTGGCGATCACGAGACGGTTCGTTAGAGCTACTACTCACACGCCGCTTGTCGACCTCGGCAAGCGGCGTTTTCTATTTCTTGAAGACCGAATTCATCGTGGCGGGCAAGTGCCTCCCAACGCGACGACCGGTGCCCAGTCTTTGTGCAAACATTCATCGCACGGAAAAAACATAGCGCCGGGCCGACGCTCGGGCCGTTTCCTAACTCGTTTCTGTGCTACGGCTTGTCACGTCTGTGCCGGTTGCATCGCGCGTTGGCTCATGCCTCGCGGCACGGCGATTGCGTTAACGGGCCGCAACGTCCGTGTTCAGCTGGGCCCGGTTGAACTCCGAGGGACGTCAGGCGTTTGAAAGTGAAGACGCCCCCAGAAATCAGATTTCCTTCTGAACCGACTGACCGAATTCCTTCTGAAACAAAAAGGCGAGAATCATGAATTGGAGTAAGTTGCCACCGTTACCGGTGTGGCTCTTCGCAGCCGCGATTGGATTAAGTTTGATCAGCATCTCCTACGCCGCGGCGCAGGAAGAAAGTGCCGAGCCTGCCGCCACCGAAGAAGTGGCCGCTGTCGAGACGAGCGAAACAGCGACGTCCGAACCAACAGCGGAGGCACCTGCCGAAGCCGGGCTGTCCTTCAAAGACGAAACGAACTACACGATCAACACCTTGATCATGTTTCTTTGTGCGGTCTTGGTGCTCTTCATGCAAGCAGGCTTCGCGATGCTCGAAGTCGGCATGAATGCCGCCAAGAACACCGTCAACATCCTCTTTAAGAATGTGATGGATCTGTCGATCGGCGTCTTGCTATTCCTGCTGGTTGGCTTTGCGTTAATGTATCCGGGCGATAATACGCTCATTGACGGATACTTGGGGAAACCGACGGCGTTCGTCACAAAAGACGCCGACTCCACAAATCTCAGCACTGATTACAGCAACAGCGCGGACTTTCTGTTTCAGGTCGCATTTGCCGCGACAGCTGCGACGATTGTCTCGGGAGCTGTCGCTGGGCGCATGAAGTTTGGTGCATATCTCATTTACAGTGCGGTCCTCACAGGCCTCATCTATCCGATCAGCGGCTATTGGAAATGGGGTGGAGGATTCCTGGACGCGATGGGCTTCCAAGACTTCGCAGGCTCGGTGGTTGTTCATGCGGTCGGTGGTTTCGCCGGACTTGCTGGTGCGATCGCCCTTGGTGCTCGCTTAGGACGCTTCTCGAAGGACGGCAAGTCCATTCCAATGCCGGGTCACAATATTGCGTTCGCCGCGCTTGGCGTCTTTATCCTCTGGATTGGGTGGTACGGTTTCAACCCCGGCAGCCAGTTGACCTACGCAGGTATCGCCGATGACGGACGGCTCAATGCGGAGATAACTACCTACATCGCTCTAACGACGACGATCGCCGCTTCCGCAGGTGCCGTTGTCGCGATGATTGTTGCCTGGAGCCTGTTCAAAAAGCCGGACGTTACGATGGCGTTGAACGGTGTACTCGCCGGTTTGGTGGGCATCACGGCGAACTGTGATCAGGTCACACAAGTCGGCGCACTCGTCGTCGGTGGTGTCGCTGGTGCCTTGGTGGTCTTCGGAATCGTTCTGCTGGACAAGCTGAAGATCGACGATCCCGTCGGTGCATTCCCCGTCCACGGTATGTGTGGGGTGTGGGGCGGCATTGCAACTGGTTTGCTAGGCACAGCGATTCCCGATGGGCTGACCCGCGGTGGCTACATCTGGGTTCAATGCCTTTCGACCGCCATCATCTGTGCTTGGGCGTTCGGTACGATGCTCGTTCTGTTCTACGGCCTAAAGGCAATTGGCTTCCTGCGAGTTTCGCCGGAACATGAACAAGCTGGTTTGGACATCAGCGAGCACGGCATGCACGCCTATCCTGCTCATTTGGTGACGGATTCGTTCAGCTCCGCTCCTGGCAACCGCTCGCTGACTGGCACGCCGAGCGCGTAGTAGTCGTTGGTAAACGAAGTAATTGATGCTCCTTTCGGCTCTTACTTGGGCCAGAAGGAAACCCCAATGGCTCGGTTAAGCGTCCGCCTCGCTTGGCCGGGCCGGGGTTTTTTCTTGGGGAGTCGTTGGCATGGCTAATCACCTTTAGCCCGGATTATTCATCAGCCGCCTGGCGCTAGCCTGCGGTTCTCGCGAACCACGAGAGAACCGCACGCTAGCGCGTGGCGGCTGATTTGCGCGGTGTTTTGAAGAGAACCGCAGGTTAGCGCGTGGCGAATGATTTGCGCGGTGTTTTGAATAATCCGGGTTAACCTCCCTGCCGCCACCTCAAGAAACGCGACAGCAGCGAGGCGTTCATGCCTCGCTGCCAATCGGCCAACCGCTCCCGAAGAGAACCTGAGTTAAGGGATGACGAAGATACCACCCGTGATCGCACCGGCTTCCATCAACGCCCCGCGGACGCTGAGCGGGATCGGCGGCAGCAACCAAGGGGCACAACTGCCCGGTCGGTAGTAACCGAGTGCGTACTCGCATTCGTTCGGTGGGCTCATCCCCATCTGATAGGGCAACGTCGCGATATTCAGGAAGAAGTGGGCACCCGACAGTGCCGGCTGAAGCACGGGGCCAGCCGAGTGACCGTAACGTTCCAGTTGCACTTCCTCGAAATAAAGCGGCTTGTGACACACGCCGGAAGCTTTCCAAGTCATCGTCGATGCCAGCCATTCGCGGTTCTCGAACCTGTCATCGCCGAGCGAACACTCCGTCGGGACTCCCCACCAGGCAGCGAGGAAGCACCAATCGTCATCGCTTAGCGATCCCACAGGGATCTTCTCGACCTGGCCCTCGTCTTCGATGTACACGCGACCGAATTGCAAGTTCGTAACTTGTCCACGAGCGACAACCTCGCCATCTCGATTTCGCCACGACCGAATTGCGGATTGAGCCAACCGCAGTGAACGAGCTTGGTCAGCATCGGCCTCGGTGGTGGCATCCGGTTTGAACGATGGCGAGATGTTCAGCGAGATCTTATCAATCGTGTTCTCATGGACGCGCCGGCGAGCGTTCTGACATTGCTCGGCGTCGGTACAGCAATCACGTTCGTTGTAGATCTTGTCGCAATTTGCCGCCGACTGATAAGGTCTTGGTGTTGGAAGCACGGGATCGGGAAAGCCGCCATCGTTGGGCGCTGGCGGTGCTGGCACCGTGTCGTCACGCAGCGGTTCGGGTTGTGGTGCCGCGTCGTTCAACGGCACCGGTTGTGGAGCCTCATCGCGGAAGGGCGCGGACTCGGGTTCGCTTTGCAGCGGAATTGCTTCGAGTTCGGCCGGAGGCAGTGGCTGAGCTTCCGGTTGCGAGATGAACGTCCGGTTGCTTGGCGCGTCGAACTGTGGTGCTCGATCACCGAATGGATCGTCAAACGGATCGACAGGGCCGAGTTGTGTCACCAAGCGGATTTGCGAACGCTTCGTCGACGCATCGTCTTGGCCCCAGACTAAGACTTTGTTTGCAACTTGTGTTGGTTTCACGGGCTTCGTCTCGACATGCGCAGCGGGTTGTATCGGTGCGGCGGTCTGCGGATGCTGCCAACGGAGAGTTGTCGAAGATGCACCAACGCGGCGTTTGCGAACCTCGGCCCATTGGGCGTCCGGCGGTTCCGCGGCTTCGCGGATCGGACGTGCCTGTGCGGCTGTGCTATCACGAAACAGGGACGGTTGTGGTTGGTCGGCTTGAGTGATGTTCGGGAGGAACGTCGTGGTCGCGAGAACCACGGAGAGAAGACTCTCGCGGCTTGGAATCAGCGATCTAATTCGGATCGCCTTTGCCAAGTATCTCGGGACTGTAATTCGGTGCTTCCTGCGTGATTGCGATGTCATGAGGATGACTCTCTCTTACACTCGCTGCTGAAACTTGGATGAATCGCGAGTCCGTTCGCAATTCTTCAATTGTCGCCGTGCCGCAATAACCCATTCCGGCACGCAAACCACCAACCAACTGATACACAAAGTCGCTGAGCGGGCCTTTGAATGGCACTCGCCCTTCGACGCCTTCCGGCACCAACTTGCCGTTTCCAGGAGCGTCCGATTGCCGGTAACGTTCGCTGGAACCTTTGACCATCGCTCCGAGTGACCCCATGCCGCGGTAGGTCTTAAAAGTCCGACCTTGGTACAGGATCGTTCTTCCCGGACTCTCGGCGAGTCCCGCGAACAGTCCGCCGATCATCACCACATGAGCACCGGCGGCGATCGCTTTGGTTATGTCTCCTGAGTAACGGATGCCTCCATCCGCGATAATGACGATGTCCGTATTCTTCGTCGCCTTCGAGGCTTCGTGAACCGCCGTGATCTGTGGAACGCCGACTCCCGAGATGACTCGCGTCGTGCAGATCGAGCCGGGACCAATCCCGACCTTCACCGCGTCAGCTCCCGACTTGATCAGATCAGCGGCTCCCTCCCGCGTGGCTACGTTTCCGGCGATGACATCGATCTCCCACCGCCGTTTAATCTCCTTGACCGTGTCCATCACGTTGGCCGAGTGGCCGTGAGCACTGTCGACAACCAACACATCGACGCCGCTTTGAATCAGGCTCTCGATTCGCTCATAATCTCTGACACCGACCGCGGCCCCCACTCGTAGCCTGCCTTTCCTATCTTTGCAGGCTTCCGGGAACCGATTCATCATGTCGATGTCTTTGATCGTGATGAGTCCGGTCAAGACGTATGAATCGTCAACCAGCAAAAGTTTCTCCACCTTTTTAGCCGTTAAAATCTTCTCAGCTTCCGCAAGCGATACTTCTCCCGTAACCGTTACAAGGTTCTCTTTGGTCATGACGTCAGCTATCAGCGTGTCGGTGCTTTCCAGAAAGCGGAGGTCGCGACGAGTCAGAATGCCCACTAATCGCCCGTTTGCCTCGGTAATTGGCACGCCCGAGACATTGTGCTGCTCCATGATTTCTCTCGCGCGAGTCACGGGAGCATCGGGAGGCAGCGTGACCGGATCGACGATGATCCCGTTGGCGCTCCGTTTCACTTTGCGAACTTCTTCGGTCTGTGCCGCGACTGACATGTTCTTGTGAATAACCCCCAATCCACCCACCTTCGCAAGAGCGATCGCCAAGCCGCTCTCGGTCACCGTGTCCATGGGCGAGCTGATCAGCGGCAGGTTCAGCCGAATGTTCTTGGTGAGCTGCGTGCTGACATCCACTTCGGAGGGGACGACAGCGCTGAAGCGGGGCTCGAGCAAAACGTCGTCGAACGTGATAGCGGTAGTTCGGAATTTGTCTTCCATGGTCACTCTCGGGGTCGGGGCTCGGTCGAGGTAATCCCGAATTATGCGGATCGAACCGAGAGTTGACAACTTGCCAGCGCGGTCTTTTGACGGGAAACTTGTTTAACCGCCACACCAACGGTGTACGCGGTACTGCGATTCCCTGGGGAGCGCGCACACCGTTGGTGTAGCGGTTATGCCGCCCCCGGCCGCAACACGGGCTCGCAATGGACGCAACGGATCGTGTTTCCCAGAGGCGAGCGGTTCTTTGTTTTGATGGACAAGATCGACAGCGCGAACGATTCGCCGGAAATGTTCCTCCGCAACGACACACCGGGCGGCGTCCGTCACGCACAAGGCGACACGTTCAGCGAGATGTATCTCAGCCCGGATTATTCATGAACCGGTCAGCATTCTTCAAAACATACGTTTGTAAGAGGAGTTACGGCTATCTTGCTCAAAAACACCGCGCAAATCAGCCGCCACGCGATAGCGTGCGGTTCTCTCGAAATTCACGAGAACCGCAGGCTATCGCCAGGCGGCTGATAAATAATCCGGGCTCAGTTACCTCAGCGGCCCCAAGGGCGTGCGGATTCCTTCCAGCGAATTCTTCACACCCTTCCCGCCCGACTTGAAATTCGGCTACCGCCGCGACACGCACAAGACACCCGAGCATTTCATCCGCGCTTATCATTTGCGCGATACACAGTCGGGCGAAGCGGGCTCGTGGTTGGCTGGCCTAACGCTCGACCAATCCGTGGTCTACGAAGCCTGGTGCAGCCAACGCCCCGGCGGGATCATCGTCATGATCGAAGAGATCCACGGCAAACCGATCAAGGCCGGCGAGTCCTTCAGTGCCGCTCACACCGTCGGCTACTTCGACACGATCGAGGAGATCGATCGCTACAAAGGACACACGGCGCTGACGGCGGACAAATCGGGCTGGAGGCTGGTGAATTAGAACCCCAGCAATCCGCGACGTGTTTTGCAGACCGGGCAACCGCAGTTCCGACAGAGTCGCCAGGAGTTACGGATTCGTCGGTGACACCCGTGCCGCGCACTGGGATCTGGCTGAGCGTTGAGAATTGCCAGACGATTTCGACGATGCCGTCTGGTCCGTCGACTTCGCGAGCTTCAATTCTTTCGTCGGCCGGGAAGGCGACGGCGTCCGGTGACGGGATCTTTGCCATCGGGGTCTTTGCTGATCGCTTCGTAGTCGATCAGCTCGAGCGTACTCCGGGTGATCCGTTTGTCGGCACCAACTTGCTTTGATGTGTGTGAGACAACGCCGCCAGGCACTGACTCGCAATGCACTTCAAGCGTCACCTTCGTCACCTTGCTCGTGCCATTGTCAAATGTCTCGATCGTCTTGACGTGTGCCGCGGATTTGACCTCGGTCAGAACTTTCTCCGGCATATCGACGGCGATTACTTCAACAACCGAGTGATAGTTCCGGTTGTTCGTCTCGTTGTCGGTTATTTCCGTCGTGCGTTTCAAGAAGTAAGGAGCGACGGTATCTGAGTATTCGACCGTGCTGACGCTTTGCGTCGTTCCGCTATTGATGACGATGTGGCGCGTGCCCGTTGTGTACTTGTGGCCACAGATTTCCGCGTGACCGCTCCCAAGCTGTTTGAGTTCGACCGTCTGGCCCTGCAATTCGCCATGATAGCCGTAGGCAAGATATTTGGGCTCGGCTTGGAACCGCTTGCCCGCGACTTCAACCGTGACTTCGACTTTCAGCGCGTAGCCCTTCTCGTCTGCTTTGTCGAGCGTGGTCTTTGTCTCGGTGATACTGACACTCTCTACTTCGCCGCTCTCGCCAAGGGTTTCCATGTAGACGCGGACCAGCTTCCAAGATCCGATTCCGAAGTGAGCCCACGCGTGCTTGTCGCCGATGGATGGTTCGGCTGCTGTCGGCGGTGCTTGCGCGACCAGCGCGGTCTGCAGCCCGCCGAGTAGAACTACAGCACAAAACGAAGACAGCAGCAGAAGGCGAAAATGCACGAGACACTCCGGAGGGACTCAAATTCAACACACTCGCAGGACGATGCGTGTCCTACTGATTCTGCTATGTAGACGGCACCTTGAGAATACCGCATTCGAGCGAGGCAGCGATCTTTCCCGATCTGCCGGTTTCGATTGTAACACTCAGGCGGACTCTGCCGATGCGTTTGTTTTGTGATCTGTTTCGATCCGGCCAATTGCTTCCACGATCGCGGCGTCCTGATGCGGCAAGACGGACCGCAAATCGAGCAGCAGCCGATCCTGTTGAATCCGTCCGACGATCGCCGGCGTCCCGGTGCGGAGTCGCTTGCTCAACTCGTCCACATTCATCTCATGGGGCGTGAGAGCCACACACCACGTCGGGATCTGTTGTGCTGGAACCGAGCCGCCACCGAGGAATGTCTTGTCTTCGACGGCTTGTGCTTGGCTGATCGCGGCGGCAGCAGCCAGTTGCGGGGCGAGGCGTTCGGCTCGGTTTCGCAGGTTCTCGATTGGCGCGATCAGCCGCGCAAGCAGCGGCAGCGATTCTTCCGCGGTCGGGATATCGCGATACAGACGCAGCGTCGCGGCCAAGGCTGCCAAGATGATCTTGTCCACCCGCATCGCTCGCATCATGGGGTGCTTCGCGATCTTTTGGACAAGGCCCTTCCGTCCCACGATGATCCCGCATTGAGGCCCGCCGACGAGCTTGTCACCGCTGAACAAAACAAGGTCCGCTCCCGCTTTGATACTCTCGGATGCGATCGGCTCGTCGTTGATCCCATACTTGCTGAAGTCGATCAACGCGCCGGAGCCAATGTCGTCGATGACGGGCAGATTTCGTTTGCGTCCAAGAGCGACGAGTTCGGCGAGCGTTGGCTGCTCGGTAAATCCAACGACTTTGAAATTGCTCGTGTGTACTCGCATCAGCGCGGCAGTTGCTTCGCCGATCGCGGCTTCAAAGTCGCCGATCCGAGTCTTGTTCGTCGTGCCGACTTCGCGCAGCCGGGCACCGCTGGCCGACATGACATCGGGCAGCCGGAAGCTCCCGCCGATTTCAATCAATTGGCCGCGCGAGACGATCACTTCTTGGTCTCGTCCGATCGCGGCTAGCGTCAGCAGTGTCGCGGCGGCATTGTTGTTGACCACCGCCGCGGCTTCGGCACCCGTTAGTTCCTTCAACAACTTTTCCACGGCCGCCACGCGTCGCGAACGTTCGCCCGTGGCAAGGTCAATTTCGACGCTGGCATACTCGGCGACATCGGCCATCGCTTGCACCGCTTCTTTCGCCAGCGGCGCGCGACCGAGTCCCGTGTGCAAGAGAATGCCGGTCGCGTTGATCACCGGACGCAACGACGGCTCTTCGGTTTTCACGATCCATTCGGCAATCCGTTCGGCCAGTTCGGAGGGCGTCGGGATATTCATCTCGGAAGCCGTCGTTTGCACATCCTCGCGCAGCCGTTCCAGGAAGCCGCGTACTTCCGTCACCACCACGTTGTGGCTGACGCGATCAACCAAGTTCGCCAACTGAGGGCTTTCGAGCAACTCGTTAACTGACGGAATATTGCGAAGTGGATTTTGCATGGTTGGTTCCGGATGTATGCTGGTGGACGCTTCGCCAATTGTAGCACGGCAACCCTGCCGCGTTTAGGACGCCTGAACGGTTCGCAGGGGGCTTGTCGAATTCAAGCCGTTGCGCCTTCCGGCGAGTAGCATGGCCTCGTAGGCCGTGCCTTTCCCCGCATTCCCAGGCCGACACGGCCTGCGAGGCCATGTTACTTCTTCCCGCGACCCTCCGACCAGCAAAGGCGATTCGTCCCGCCACGAATCAGTGATAGAATAGCAACAAGCAACGAACTGTGGAGGAAAGAAGGTGAGCGAGAAAGAACGAAATCTGCGTGCGGCGGAAGCGCTTCGTCGGGAGTACCGCTGAAGCGGTCGGACGTTTAATGATGGGGACTATGTCGCCCTGCTCGATGGAAAGATTGTCGCGGTTGCGGATAATCCTGACGATGCGATCGCTGCTTTGCGAACAGCGGAGCCGAATCCACGTCGGGGAATGGTCATCGATATCAGTCCTTGCGAAGTCGACGTCATTCGCTGAGAGCCAGATCGATGGGGACGACCTTCTGGCGCAGTGCCGACGATGCAGAGTTGATCGAAGTCGAGTTCATCAAGCTCGACGGAGTATCACGTTCGCTGAAGCTGCTCGTCGACTCAGGCTTCAAGTGAGCAAAGGCGATTCATCCTGCTCCGGCTTGGCGACACAGACGCCATGCGATGGCTATAATCGAGGAGTTAACGTTGGCGGATCACCCCAATAAACATATTCGCGAAGCGCTGAAGCATGCCGAATCGAACGGTTGGATTGTCGAGAAGTCCGGCCCGCGGGCTCATGCCTGGGGAGTCACTTACTGTGGTTACGGGCATCGACTGTGCCGCATGTCGATCTGGTCCACGCCTCGCAATCCGCAGAATCATGCCGGGGCCATTCGTCGCAAAGTCGATCGTTGTCCCAGATCATGATGGGAACCAAGGAGAAGGAAGATGACCGAATACCGTTTCCGCCTCATTCTAAGCGGACCATTTTCTGCTGAACTGACTAATGACGAGTTGCTGGACGCCACCGACGCGCTCGGAGCTGCGGGCTGTGACGACGCGACGGTCAGCGTTCACGCCAGCGGCTTGGAATTGGAGTTCGACCGGTCAGATCAATCCCTGCAAGAGGCCATAGCTTCCGCAATCCGGGATGTGGAACGTGCCGGATTTCAAGTCGTGTCCATCGAGATGGATCGAGAGGCGGTCGTTCCGGTTGGTTCGTAACTGAAACGGGGTCTCGGATGGGCGATCCATTTGAATACGACGTCTTCCTCAGTCACGCCAGCGCGGACAATGCGGTGGTGCAGTTATTGGCCGTGCGAACATCGAACTCTGAACATCGAATGGCGAACCAGCACGATTCCCCGTTCAAAGTTCGCGCCGATTCGGGTGATGAGCATTCCACGAACAAGTTACCTTGACAACTGAGTGCTCAATTTCATAGAACGTTGCGTACAAAGGAGTTGCGCGAGTTTCGCCACTGCCCTAAACAAGAATGGATTTTGTCATGGATGCGAAGCAGCGGCTTTACAGTTTGTACGTTAGTTACTTCGATCAGAATGCTGAGAACTATGAAAAGGCGAATCGATTCGTAACCTCAGTTGGTGCCGAGTGGTTGAAGATCGAAAAATTAGACGAACATGAGTTTTTTGGCTATCTCCAGGGTCCGGTGATCAATGAAGCCTTAAGAATTGCGTGGCTGAACCGGATCCTCGATATAGACCGAACAGGAAAAACAAGATCGCTTCTGGGTGACCTTTTTTCTTCAGCATCATCCGTAGCTCGACCACACTTTCTTGCGAAGCCCGCCGAGCGATCAACCCAGCACAAAGAATAATCACGTGCGCGTGGTGTCTTTGCTCAACGCTTGCTGATCGGCCTTTCGTAGCTCCAACACAAGATCGTCCCGGTTTTCCTCGACTCCTCGGGACGCATCAAAAGCGTATCGATAAACGCGGTACTGCTGGATCTCGCTTAGATCAAGTTCAAGTTGAAAAAGTCCGAACACTCGCTTGCAAACCCGCGCCACGTACCTCATTGCTGGCGACGATTGATTAGTGGCTCCCGCAACAAGTATGGCAGTATGTGCCGCAATTACTGCGGCGCTGTACTCTTGAGGAAACTTATTGGGCACATTGGGGTTTTGCGCCTCATCCTCGATATTGAGAATTCCCGCTTTGAACTCGTCTTGGTCATACTGTTCAGACGTTTCAAGCTCGTCTAGGTCTTTACCTTCCTCTAGCAGGATTTCGATCAAAGGTGAGAGTTTTCCGCCGTTGGTCGCCTTCAAAAGCTCTTGAACAAAATTGGTTTTCATAGCGTCACCTCTGTTCGACGAAGTTCGATGTCTTGCCGGATACGAGGATCCAACGACGCCGGATTGCCACTCCAGCCAGCGATTGGTATCGGGGGGTACGCATTGAAGATGAGGTGGTCGCGCAGCTTGTTGCGTACTTCATTCTCCAGCAGCACAGACACGAGTTTGCGCTGCTCAAATGCCTTTATCACTTCAATCTCAACCCACTTAGAAGCAAGAGACTTCTGTGAAACCAGTACGATCACGCAGAAAGCTTCGTTGATGTGATCGAAGGCTTGGTTCTTGGTGCTCACGCCAGAAAGCATTGAGTCCTGAGCCCAAAAGACGGAGTAACCGAAGCTGCGAATCGCATCGACAAATTGCTTAACTTTTTCATTGACGACTTCAATCACCTCGCCGCCCACATCCTCATTTCGCATATAGTCGTCCAGCGCATAGCTGACGAATACGTCGCAATTCATTTCACTTCCCCGCGATCGCATACCGCCACCGTTGCTCTATGAAAGGGACTCAACAGAAAACCGCACCACAATCAAACAACAAGAGGTATTGATTATCGATCGTATTCCGACCGTAAGTATGCCCGCCGACTATGGTGATTGCAAGCAACCCCGATACAAGACACAAGCGGCTGACTAAGCGCAGTTTCGGCGTACAAATCTTACGAGACGTTCGCCAATACTCGTATATCGCCGTCGCGTTTGGTGAAGCCGGTGCGGTCGAGATACTCGCAATAGGGGACGGCGTATTTGCGGCTGGTCTCGAGGATTTCGCGGATCTGGCTCATGGTTAGGCCTTCGCCGTTGGAGAAGTGACCGGCGAGCTTGGCTTTCGCGGCTTGATCGACTTCCGTGTGGACATAGTAGTCCGAGTTGACCTCGACCAACTCGCCGTTGGCTGCGGCGAGGGCCAGTAGTTGCGGGACGGATTCTTGGTTGCGAGTCGCTTGTTGTTGGCACTCTTTTACTGACGGGCCTTGAATGCCGGCTTGGCGGAGCGTCTCGATCAGTTGGGCTAGCAGCTTCTGTTCGTTTTGCGACAGCTTGGGGCCGTGGCCGACGAGCGAGATGCCGGTGGGACCGAACTTGATCGTGCCGTCGGCGTTCATTTGTTTTAAGGCGGTCGATAGGATGCTCTCGTCGTCCAAGTAACGAAACTGGTTGGCGACCAGCGAACGATCGAGCACGCTGCGCAAAGGATAGCGTTCGTGCAGCTTCTTCAGCGTCGACTCGATGCGTTCGCAGAGATGTTTTAACACGAGCCGATGCAGTCGCATCGCGCGTTTGGGCGAGACGGCGATCTCCATTAGGTCGCCACGAGCCGCGAGCGATTGCCGGACGTCTTCGATCGCTTCGATGCCAGCCGTGCGCGACAGGCTTTCTGGCCGCCAATCGCGGAACCCGGCAAAGTACAACGCCGCGCTGCCGCGCTCGTAGAGATCCTTCGAAGAAAGCTGCCTCACCATCCGCATGACTTCGTCGTCGACTTGCCGAATCCGCTCGGCGTTCGGGTCGAGCACACGCCCGCCGCCGATCGTTAACACCGGCGACTCGCTGCGGACGATGAAGGGTTGACTCCAGATGGTCGCCGCGGCTTCGCTGAGGAACAACTGTGCATGCCCCGTCGTGCCCGGGTCGATTTTCTCCGTGCCGAGAACCCTCACCGAAGCGAGCAGCTCGGCGGTGCCAACGTGAATCCGTACTCGTGTGCGGTCCTTGAGCGGGCGCGGAGCGGAAGCGAGCAGCGAGATCTCGGCGGTGATCAGACGACTCGGAATGAGGTGGCCGGGAGAACACAGCTCTTGGCCACGGCGAGTCTCGTCGTGACGGATGCCTGCCAAGTTGATGGCGGCTCGCTGGCCGCGATGAACCGAATCGACGGAACGATCGTGGTTCTGGATACCGCGGACTCGCACTTTCACACCGCCCGGTTCGACGAGCAACTCGTCGCCGATGGCAGCTTGTCCGCTGCTGACGCTGCCCGTGACGACCGTGCCGTGACCCGCGATCGTGAAGGTGCGATCAATCGCCATGCGAAACGGAGCGTTCGCGCGATCGAGGCCGCTCCCGGCCACGGCGAGTTCAGCGGCCTCGGCCAAACGCTGGCAAAGCAGCTCCAGCCCTTCGCCCGTTTCGGTGCTAGTCCGCACGATCGGGGCCTGTGCGAGAAACGAACCTGCCACCAGCTCGCGGATCTCTTCTTCCACCATCTCCATCCAGTCCGGATCGGCCAAGTCGCACTTGGTCAACGCGATGACGCCGGCCTTGAGATTCAGCAGCCGCAGGATTTCGAGATGTTCGCGCGTCTGCGGCTTGATCGAATCGTCGGCGGCAACGACCAGCAGCGCCAAGTCCATGCCGGTCGCACCGGCGAGCATGTTTCGCACGAAGCGTTCATGCCCCGGCACATCGACGATCCCGAGTCGAAATTCGCCCAGCAGCAGCTCGGCAAACCCCAACTCGATGGTGATGCCGCGTTTCTTTTCTTCCGGCAGGCGATCCGTGTCGACTCCGGTCAGCGCGCGGATGAGCGAGGTCTTGCCGTGATCGATATGGCCCGCGGTCCCTAAGATCAAGTCCGTTGTCATAACGGACTATTCTAACGCCCGGTGCGTCCGCGGGAATGCACCACTCAGTCGAGCGGCGGCCGTTTCTGCGACAGGAAATCTTGCGTCGTGTTGATCCGCTTCTCTTCCGGCTCGGACGAGGGCAGGAACGAACTGAAGAGCGACTTCTTCTCGCCGGAAGGTTCACCGCTACCGCGATTGGACGCCACTCGGGTGCGACTGAAACCGGTCGAGGCGCGGCTTCCCGTTGCGTTACGGGCCACCGGCTTGTTGTCCTTCGCGGCCCACGGCATGAGCGTGTCGCGAGTTTTCGTGAACATGCTCTTGGTGCCGTTGCTCAATTTCTCGAATGTCGACGGGCCCGGATCGCGGGACATGTCCTGCTTGGTCCATTGTGGCATCGAGACCTTCGGTATTTGCATCTTTGGCAAACGGAAGTTCGGCATTTGTGGTTTTGGAAGTGACGGCATGGGGAGTTTTGGCAGCCAGAGTTTTGGCAAAGAAAATCCGCGTTTCTCTTGGCCGTTCGAAACATCTGCCTCGTCGGAGATGCGCGCCGAGACGCCGCGATTGCCAGGCGCTGGCTGGGCAAACGGGTTGACCGGCTCCGAATCGTCAGCCGCAGCCGCCGTCAAGCCATAACAGGTGATCGAGATAATCGCGAACAAAGCGCAGGAACTTCGCATGAGGAGGGCTCCTCTGGACTCCAAAACAGAAAACACAACGGTGCCGAACGGCGCAACCAGCAAAAGATTATCGCGAGGATGATACAGAATGACACTTTCCCGTCCAGAGCAGTTCTTGAGTGACACCTGTTTGATGCGCACCGCGATAGCACGCCGAGCGGGGAAGTTAGTCCTCTGATCTGGGAGATGACGGTGCCATCCGGGGAAGAACTTCCCCCCGCGCGTCAGATCGCTGAGCGATCTGACGATTCTCGCGACGCACCAGCTGGCCGCAGGCGGCCGCGATGTCGTTGCCCAACGAGTAACGAAGTGTTGTCTTGAACCCGGCGTCTCGTATCGTCTTGGCAAATGCCAATCGCGTTGCCCGATCACTGCCGACGAGGTGCGGGACATCGTCGATCGGGTTGTAAGGGATCAGGTTGACATGCACGTTCAGGCCTGCGAGCCAGGCGATGAGTTCGCGAGCGTCGTCTTGCGAATCGTTCACACCAGCCAGCATCAGGTACTCGATCATTACGCTCGCCGACTGCCGACGATTCACGGCGGCGACGGTTCGTTGTAGTTCGTCGAGCGGGAACTTCGTTGCGAGCGGTACGAGTCCAGCGCGAATGTCTTGTCGCACGCTGTGCAAGCTGAGCGCTAGATTGACCTTGGGAAACCGCTCGACGCAGCGAAGCATCGCGTCGGCAATGCCGACCGTCGATACCAGCACCTTCGTCGGAGAGATGTTGAAGAACTCGGGCGAGGTGAGCAACTCGATCGCGCGATAGAGATTCTCTTCGTTGTGAAACGGCTCGCCCATCCCCATGAACACGATATTGCGTAGCGAGCGCTCTTCCTTGGCGAGCAGTTGTCCGGCGTGGAGCACTTGATCGAGAATGTCTTCGTGCGACAAGTTGCGGGCAATCCCCATTTTCCCGGTTGCACAGAACTCACACGCGGCGGCACATCCCACTTGGCTCGACACGCACAACGTCGTCCGGCCAGTCGCGATCCTCAATATCACCGACTCGATCAACAGCCCCGCGGCGGTTCGCAGCAGCAACTTCGTGGCCCCATCGATCGTTGAATCACAGCGTCGAAACAGCTCCAACGAATGCAGCGCCAAGCGACTGGCTGCCGGAAAGCTGTTTCGTACATCCTCGTCAGATTTGAATCGCTTCAGCAGTGCGTTCCGCAAGTCGCGAGTGTGTTGCGGGTCGAGTCGCAACTCGCGGCGAAGTTGCTCGACGCCTGGCTGATCGAACGGACTGCTGGATGGTGACGTCGACATTCGCTAATGCTATTGCACCGCCTTGTCCGAGATATCTTTCCGACACCACGCACCCTCCCAGCGGATGCACTTGACGGCTTCGTACGCACGGCGTTTGGCGTCGGAGATGGAGTCTCCCAGCGCGGTGACGCCGAGGACTCTGCCGCCATTGGTAACGACTTGGCCGTCCAAGGTGGCTGTACCGGCGTGGAAGACTTTCACATCGGGAAGCTTGGCGGCAGCGGCAAGACCGCGGATCGGTTTGCCCCGTTCGTACGAGCCCGGATAGCCTTCGCTTGCCATGACGACGCAAACCGCGGGGCGTGGGTCCCATTCGAGACCGCTGAATTTATCGAGTGTGCCGGACAGCGTCGCGTCGATCACGTCGATGATGTCGGTCTTCAGCCGCAGCAGCAACGGCTGGCATTCGGGGTCGCCGAAGCGGACGTTGTATTCCAACACTTTGGGGCCTTGGTTCGTGATCATCAGACCGGCGTACAGAACCCCTTTGAACGGATTCCGCGATCGCTTCAGGGCGTGAACGGTCGGAACAAGAATGTGTTCTTCGATCCAACGAAGCTTCTCGTCATCGACTAGCGGGGCAGGGCAGTAAGCTCCCATGCCGCCCGTGTTTGGGCCGGTGTCGCCATCGTGAGCCGGCTTGTGGTCTTGTGCGGGAGGCAGTGTGACGATGGTGCGTCCATCGGTGATGGCGAGGACGCTGGCCTCCTGCCCGTCGAGCCGTTCTTCGATCACGAGCCGACTCCCCGCATCACCGAATTCGCGATCGCGCGCAATGCGGGTGATGGCTGCGAGAGCTTCCGACCGCTTCGAACACACGATCACGCCTTTGCCCGCCGCCAAGCCATCGGCCTTCACAACGACCGGAACTTCTTGCTTCTCTTCTGGAAACTTCTCGATGATGTAGGTGGCGGCTCGGTTTGGATCGGTGAAGACCTTGTAATCCGCGGTTGGGATGTTGGCGTGGCGCAGCAGATCCTTGCAGAAGACCTTGCTCCCCTCCAGCTGAGCCGCATTTTTGCTTGGCCCAAAGACTCGTAGCTTCTGCTTCTCGAAGGCGTCGACAATCCCTTTCGTCAAAGGAGCCTCGGGGCCAATGATCGTCAGTTCGACTTGGTTTTCTTTGGCGAAACGGATCAGTCGGGGAAAATCCTCCGCCTGGATATCGACGTTCTCAGCATCTTCCGCCGTCCCGGCGTTTCCCGGTGCCACGAACACCCGGTCCGCGCGCGGACTCTTCCCGATCTTCCAAGCCAACGCATGTTCGCGCCCGCCGTTCCCGACCACTAATATGTTCATTCCGTTCTCGTTCCAAGCGGAGCTGTAGTATTCTCGAACGATTCGCGCACTCAACCAATATAGGCGTTACTTGGCAGAACTAAAAGTGAATGGGGCTCGGCGTTAGGGCGAATCATTCAGTGGGCTCACGCCCACCGCTCGCCAAATCTCTCATCCATGACCGTGAAGGTAGAAAGCAAGATGCTCGGAATTCGTTCCTCACCACGACGCGTGTCCAGGCGGGCTTCGCTGCCCAGATGAACTCATGTCCCTCTGTTCGCGTGGCACCGCATAGCCACGACTGGATCGTGATGGCGGACCACTCGAATCAGATCGGTCCCGAAACGGTGTTGGCAATCCTCGGAGTGTGAGCCTAGACGCTGCCACCCCTCGGTCAACCGCTCAAGCATGATGACGTTCGTGTGTTGGAGCTAACCCGGATTATTCATGAACTGGTGAGCATTGTTCAAAATATACGTTTGTCAAAAGAGTGACGGCTATCTCGCCCAAAACACCGCGCAAATCAGCCGCCACGCGCTAGCGTGCGGTTCTCTCGAAGTTCGCGAGAACCGCAGGCTGATGAATAATCCGGGCTAATCATCACCGACACACGTCGGCCTGGGGATGGTGCGCACGAGCTACGGGCTCGACCCGTATGTTGCGTTCATCGACCTGCATTTTGTACTCAGGTAGGCCCATTCACACACCATCGCTAAAAAACGGCAAGGGGTTCTCCCCTTCTAGACCCAGAACAAGCGAACTCTTGAAGACTGCTTCGCAAGCTGAGCAAGAAAAACTCAAAATCC
>JAQBZB010000366.1 GCA_027622275.1 Planctomycetota bacterium
ATGCGTGCTTTTCGACTCGGACCGACGGGAGTCGGTCCGATTGTCCGTTATCTGGACCAATGCACCGCACCCGATGTTGATTTGCGTGCCGTCCTGATTGATGCCTTCGATCTAAATCAATATGGTGGGACGGGAAGGACGGCCGACTGGAACAGCTTGCGAGATCAGCGGACCCAACTTGGAAAACTGCCGCTCGTGCTGGCCGGAGGTCTAAATCATGAAAATGTCGCCGAAGCTGTTCGCATCGCTACACCCGACGCGGTCGATACCGCGAGCGGCGTGGAATCGGCACCCGGCAAAAAAAATCGTGATATGGTCCGCAGTTTTGTGATTGCCGCCAAATCCGCTTTGCGCGGCAGCTAGAGCGATCCTCATATTCCCGCGACGCTCGTCGATCAAGAAAGTCGTCGATTCGCTTCACCACGAAGGCTCGGGGTTTCTGCAAATATTCATTGCAATTCGCGGTCTGCCGCCAAATCAACACCTTGCCAAAAGTCCGGGCGACAACGTATCATTCTTGGCTTCTACAGGTCGCCGGACGTCAGCCCGAGTTTTCCGTGACGGCTGGCAAGCAAATATCTATACACATGTATATGAATCTGGAGGAGTCCCGTGTCTCAGGTTGAAACCAACAAGCTGCCGTACAAAGTCGTCGATTGCTCGGCAAAAGAATTCGAGAAGCTCGCCGCATGGGGCCGTAAAGAAATCATGCTGGCGGAAAACGAAATGCCTGGCTTGATGGCGTTGAGCAAGAAATACGGCGATACCAAACCGCTCACTGGCCTGCACATGACGATTCAGACGGCGGTTTTGATTGAGACGCTGATCGAGCTGGGCGCCGATGTGACGTGGAGCAGTTGCAATATCTTTTCGACTCAGGATCATGCCGCAGTGGCCATCGCCGCCGCCGGCGTCCCCGTTTATGCCTGGAAGGCGATGAGCGAAGAAGAGTTTGATTGGTGCATCGAGCAAACACTGATCTTTCCAGACGGCCAACCGCTGAATTTGATCTTGGATGACGGCGGTGATTTGACCGCCATGGTTCATCAGCGGTACCCCGAGTTCCTCGACGGTATCCGTGGACTCTCCGAAGAGACCACCACCGGCATCAAGGCGCTTTACAAGATGTACCAAAAGGGTGAATTGAAAGTGCCGGCGATCAACGTCAACGATTCGGTAACCAAGAGCAAGTTCGACAATCTTTACGGTTGCCGGGAGTCGCTGGCGGACGGAATCAAGCGCGCCACGGATATTATGGTCGCGGGCAAGGTCGCCGTTATCGCAGGTTACGGTGACGTTGGCAAAGGCTGTGCTCACTCGTTGCAACGCTATGGCGCTCGGGTCATCGTTACCGAAATCGACCCCATCAACGCACTGCAGGCGGCGATGGAAGGTTTCCAGGTCACCACGATGGACGAAGCCGCGCCACAAGGCAATATCTTCGTGACGACGACGGGTAACCGCGACATCATCCTGGGTCACCATATGCAGGCGATGAGGAATGATGCCATCGTTTGCAACATCGGTCACTTCGATCTGGAGATCGACATGGCCTGGCTGAACGGCCAGTCAGACGTCTCCAAGGACGAAATCAAGCCGCAGGTCGATCGCTATACGTTCTCCGATGGCCATTCGATCATCGTGTTGGCGCAGGGCCGCTTGGTGAATCTCGGCTGCGCCACGGGCCATCCTTCGTTCGTCATGAGCAACTCGTTCACCAATCAAGTGCTGGCTCAACTCGCGCTCTGGACGGAGACGGACAAATACGACGTTGGCCTGCATGTCCTACCCAAAATACTCGACGAAGAGGTCGCTCGACTTCACCTGGGCCAGCTCGGCGTCAAGCTCGAAACGCTTACCGACGAACAGGCCGAGTACATCAACGTACCCGTCGAAGGACCCTATAAACCCGACTACTACCGGTATTGAGAATCCGGAGCCCAGGTCATTAAGTCGAGGCATTGCGACTCTCACTCACGGGGTTTGACAATTCAATAGGGCTCCGGGATAACAACCCGGAGCCCTATTTTTATTTGGCCGTCACAATTCAAATTGCGTAGAAACCCAGGCTGCGTAGAAACCGAGAGAGATCACCCATGCCTAGAATTGAAGCCTTCGCCGGACTCCGTTACGACCTCGGCCACATCGGCGCTCTCTGTGATGTCGTCGCGCCGCCGTACGACGTGATTGATCCCAACATGCAGGATACGTTGTATAAGAAACACCCAGCCAACGTCGTCCGGCTGATACTCAATCGCCAGGAACAAGGTGATGACGACAACGAAAACCGTTACAGCCGAGCGGGTCGATTTCTGCGCCAGTGGCAGCGCGAGGGCGTCCTGTTCCGGGAACACGACCCGGCAATCTACGTCTACCATCAGGTCTTTGAGAATGAAGGCATCGCACTCGTCCGGCGCGGGTTCATGGCACGTTGCGGCCTGGAGCGTTTCGGCAAGGGCAACATCTATCCCCACGAGGAGACGATGCCAGGACCGAAGGCGGATCGCCTGAAGCTGATGCGGGCCTGTCAGGCGAATTTGAGCCAGATATTCGGACTCTATCCGGACCCCGAATCGGAGGTTCAGGAGTTGCTCGAGGCCGCCAAGGGCGAGGCGATTCCGATCGAGGCAACCGACCACCTGGGCGTCGTTCATCGGATCTGGCCGATAACAGATGTGTCGGTGATCAGCCATGTCACCGCTGCAATGGGACCGCAGGCCATGTTTATCGCCGATGGTCACCACCGCTACGAAACCGCGTGCAACTATCGAGACGAACTCGCCGCCGCAGGCGAGCTGAATGCCTCCCATCCGGCCAATGGCGTGTTGATGATGTGCGTCGGAATGAGCGACCCTGGCATGATCGTTCAGCCAACTCATCGCCTGTTTCGAGGGATAGCCGAGCTGACTTCTGAACAACTGATCGAACGACTGGGCAACTGCTTTGCCACCCGCCTGGCCGGCGAGGGTAGTGATTTGGCCGAGACGATCTGGCTGGAAATCGAATCGGAGAACGAACAAGGAACGTTGGGACTCTATACCGCCAAGGACCAACGCTGGACCGTCGCCCGCATCACCTCGGCCGGCCGGCAGCGTATGGCCGCGATCGCTCACGACCAAAGTGAAGACTGGCGCGGCCTGGGCGTCAGCATTCTGCACCGCCTGATCATCGACGATCTACTGGATGCCGCTGGCCACCCAAGGCCGGGTTACGTACACCGGGTGTCGGATTTGGTTGAGGGTCTCGATCAGAATAGCGAACCGGGCGGTGAAGGCTCCATCTCTGAGCCCTATCAATTGGCAGCGCTTGTCATGCCAGCCACAGTCGAACACATTCGCCGGGTCAGCGAACACGGCGAACGCATGCCCGCGAAGAGTACCTACTTTTACCCCAAACTGCTTGCCGGCCTGGTCATCCATCCCTTGACGTAAAAACTGCGCTTTCGCCCAGCGGCGATAACGTGACGCCATTGTGCATCGCTCCTTTCGGTTCGGTCGTCACTGTAAAACAACCTACGCGTTTCACGTGAAACAGGTCGACCTTTGTGAAAGACCGTTTCACGTGAAACATGCCGAATGTCGCGGCGGTGACTGCTAGCATATCTCCGCTTCATCCGGCCATCCTTTTACGTTCCTCTTGCCCTCGACTTTCGGCTTGTGGCTCTGCTACAATCCGCCGCCCCAATTCGGGCGACTTGGCGGATCGGACAAAAAGGAAGCCGGCAGAAATGGGAAGGATCCTTTGTGTCGCTAACCAGAAAGGCGGCGTCGGTAAAACGACCACGGCCGTCAACCTAGCGGTTGGCTTGGCGCGCGCCGGCTGCCGGACGTTACTGGTGGACTTCGATCCGCAATGCAACGCCACGAGCGGTCTGGGCCGCGCGCCGATGGATTCCCATCCACTGGTCAGCGACCGCCCGCTGCGCCAAGCGCTATTGACCACCGATGTTCCAGAACTGGACCTGTTGCCCGGCAGCCGTAGCTTTCAAGATGTCGAAACATTGGCCGGTCGGAGGCAGACGAATTCTGCGGTGCTGAGCCAGCACTTGGCGAGTGGCCTGACTGCTTACGATTTTGTCTTGATTGACTGCCCCCCCTCACTGGGGCAGTTAACGCAAACTGCCTTGGCCAGCTCGACCGAAGTGATGATGCCAATCCAATGCGAATATTTTGCGATGGAAGGACTGGCGCAGATGATAGAGATCATCCGAAATGTGATTGCACGGCCAGACAGTCGACTCCAATTCGGTGGCATCGTGTTGACGATGTACGACCACCTGCTCGAGCTAACCAATGAAGTCGATCGGGAAGTGCGGCGATTTTTCGGCAACCTTGTTTTCGATACAGTAATCCCTCGAGACGTCCGCGTGGCGGAAGCTCCCAGCCACGGTAAATCGGTCATTTGTCACGCGCCTCGAAGCCGAGGCGCCCGAGCTTATATTGAACTTTGCATGGAGGTACTCGAACGTGACTAGCGAACGACGACTGGGGCGAGGACTTGAAGCCCTGCTTGGACAACCACGAGCCGAACAGGACGCGAATCAGCCTATCGGCGAGCCCGATGTTGTGCGTCCGGAAATCCCTTCGGACAACGGCCTGCTGCTGGTGAATGTCTATGAAATCGACACCAACCCGTTCCAGCCGCGGACGGAATTCGACGAAAATGAAATCAGTGAGTTGTCCCACAGCCTTGGCGAACACGGCATGCTACAGCCGATCGTCCTCCGTCGCGACGGAGGACGCTTTCAGCTGATCTCCGGTGAACGGCGGTGGCGAGCCGCCATTCGAGCGGGCTGGTCGGAGGTCCCAGCCACCGTGCGCGAAGCGGATGATCGCCAGGTCGCGGAGATGACGATCGTTGAAAACCTCCAGCGCAAAGACCTTGGGCCGCTCGAAAAAGCGACTTCCTTTCAGCAGTACCTTCAGCGGTTTCAATGCCCCCAAGAGGAACTGGCCGGTCGATTGTCAATTGACAGGTCCACCGTCGCCAATCTGATCCGCCTGTTGGAGCTGCCAGCCGAGGTACAGCAGTCGATTCGGGAAGGCAAGATCTCGGCCGGTCACGGTCGCGCGCTATTGCCATTGGGTGAGGAGCATGAGCAAGTCGCCTTTGCCAAGCGAATCAGTTCCGAGCAGCTAAGTGTCCGAGCGACTGAAAAGCTGATTGGCGAGGCAATACAAGCTGCCGATGCCGGGCCGCTACAAATTGTCGGCAGCGACGGAACTCACAAGTCTCCGTCGCCGGCCGCGCAGCACCTAACATCGCTCGAACAAGAACTACGGTTAGCCCTGGGCACTCGAGTCGATATCCGGCAATCCTCCAAAGGACGCGGGAAGATCACGATTCATTTCACCAGCCACGAAGAATTCGACCGCTTGCGAGGTCAGCTATCTCACGGTGACCTCCCCGACGCCCGAGCCGGCTAGTCAGATGTCTCTGTAAACGGACACCGCACCTCCTGTCACCACACATATCAATAATCCTATACATGCGTATATGCATCCGATCTACGCACGATTGTAATTGCAGTGTTCAACGGATAAGATTGATCGATAAACATTCGGGGCGTGGCGCAGTCTGGCTAGCGCACCTGCTTTGGGAGCAGGGGGTCGCAGGTTCGAATCCTGTCGCCCCGACTTGACGAGACAAGAAGCCCTTTGGCCACAACGTCGAAGGGCTTTCTTATTGTGGGCACTAAACACCCTCGCCCGATCCGCGTCCGGACCGGCCTGCTTATTCGCGAACGTATCGGCGTTGATTTCATCCATAAGCCGAAGATTCAGCAACCGCTCCCTACATCGCTCTATCTCTTCGAGCTTGCGATATAACGCTGCCGAATCATCCTGCCTGGTCCGCTGCACATCTCGCACACGAGCCCGCAGAACCTTAACAATCCACTCTCGCACCTTCTCGTCGTCGATTCTCATTTGCCGGAACAACGCTAGCACTTGCGCTTCCAGCTCCGCTTCACGCAGACGCAGCCGAGGATGATCTGGTTTCGTGTACCGAGCACAACGAAAACGTGTCCGGTAGGAGTAAAAACTCCCACATCTTCCGAGCCCGCCGCACCGCTTTCCCAAAGGCTTCATCTCCGGGTGCTAGCTCGGAGTCACACAGCAAGCGGCCCTCACTCAGATCACAGGCACAAGCATCGAACGGCGCACGGATTTCCCGAGGCTTCAGCCCATGGTGAAGCAGCTCTGATACGACTGAGATCTGCCCTGCCAGCGCATACTTGACGGACTTCACCTCAGTGAGCTCAGTAAGCCCTTTTTCGACGGCGGCGCTGACCATCGCGAACCGATCCCTTTCTTCTTGGACGTCGGACGGGTGAAGCAATCCTTGCAAGTCTGCGTGGTGGATCACTCGCCGATCGAGACGCACCAGCTTTTCAAGCGCGCCTCGACACATCTCCAGCAATCCATGGCAATCGGCTGCGGACGAGACCACCTGGCTGGCGAACATCACCAAAAGTGGGGGCTTACCGCAACTCCATTCGTGCAACTTTTCCATCAATCTCCATCCTCTCCGTAGGACTTACGGGCGGCACTGGGAACTATTTCGTCGCCGTTTCCTGAGGCGTAATCTTACGCGCGGCACGCCCCGGAGAAAATCTGCGATATCAGTGACCGAGGGCTCGACCTCTATCGGGGGGTGGCTTGTAAGGTAAACCTCGGATTTGAACGTTTTTCGGCGTTTTGATTGTAGGGGGTAGTCGGTTAGCTCCTCCACCCCCTATATCTTGTGTCACCAGTCATAGCCGCGGGTGACGTCAGACTCGGTGATGGGCCCGGTGACGACGGCCTGCTCGAGGAGTCGATGAAAGACGTGACCACGGCTGCGACTGGTGCGCCGGTTGAATCGGAACGTAAACTCCTCCAAGTACGACTGCAAGTGATCGGCGGTGACCGCCCCCTGGTGCGTGCCCAGGATCCACCGTTTGAGCAGGCTCGCGACACGGTGCACACCGGGTAGGGAGACATGAGCGGGGTCGCCCGAGGTGGAGACGACGATCTTCTCCCGTTGGTATCCGTGCTTGGACAGACCGTTATAGCCACCCCATCCGTCGGTGAGCACGCGCGTGCCGGGAGCCACCGCCTCGCACACGAACGGCAGCAGGCTCGCTGCGGACACGTCGGGAACATGGCGCATCCGCACCCGACCGAAGCCCTTGGGCTGTCTGACCTCCACCGCGATACACTTGGAGGTGCCGCGGCCGCGGCCTCCACCGTGTTTCACGCCACCAACATAAGCTTCATCGACTTCCACCTCGCCCGCCAGCCGTGTGCGGTCGGCGCGTACCATCGCCACCCGGTATCGCTGCAGCATCGCCCACGCCACGCGATAGCTCGTCCCCAGCGTACGTTCCATGGTCTGGGCCGCCAGGCCGTTCTTGGCGGTGGTCACGTGCCAAGCCGCCTCGAACCACGTTGTCAGTGGTGTTCGCGTCTTGTCAAGGATGGTGCCGGCTGTGACCGATGCCTGATGACGGCACGCCGCACAAACCAATCGGGCCCGAGATTGGCGCCAGGGCGTTGCCGTCGCGCCACACGCCGGGCAGCTAAACCCCCTCGGCCAGCGTAATCGCTCCAAGTAGGCGGTGCATGCCTCCTCGTCTGGAAACATCTTCACGAACTCACGGTAAGTGCGAGGGTAGTCGCGACCCGCCTCCAATTCGCGTTGCGCCGTTGGTTTGCCTGCGGGGAATTCCATCCCTACATTTTGTGGCAGGAGGAGCTAACCGACTACCCCCTCTAGCTGAATTGAAACACCTGCTTCATCCCACAGGCGTACGCGCAATTGTTAAGATACGCCAGCGCGACATCCTGGGGTGATTGGTCGATGAGGCAGCGCATCGTCGCATGGGTGTGATCCGCCAGGAGACCGACACGCGATAGCTGATGTCGGTGCTTTACAGCAACGCGTTCAATCATCCGGGACAATTTTCTCAGCACCTCTTCCCGAATCTCCATCCAGCGACCATCGTTCACGAC
Organism: Planctomycetota bacterium; assembly: GCA_027622275.1. Classification (GTDB taxonomy): domain Bacteria; phylum Planctomycetota; class Planctomycetia; order Pirellulales; family Pirellulaceae. The sequence continues at coordinate 7,995 of JAQBZB010000366.1, forward strand.
CACCACGTGCAGATTGTACCAGTACTCGCCGTGCGCGCTGAACGATGGCGTGCTCAAGTCGACGGCCGGATAGCTTTTCTGAAAGTGGGCCAGCCGTTGTTGAACGCGC
>JAQBZB010000367.1 GCA_027622275.1 Planctomycetota bacterium
TCAAAACGCGAGTCATGAGATATCTCCGATCGGCACGGCGAGTTCACATTGTTTGGATTCGGATCCCGGCGAGCCGCTGCAATCAACGACGAATGTTATGCGTTACGGGGCAGTCGAACCACGGGCTCTCATTGTGCCAATTCTCGCAGGACTGAGCGGCGGGTTTGTTCGAGGGTGGCGGGGTTCTTGTCGTAGTCGGTGGCGCTGCGCATCACTTGGCGAGTCAGTTCGTCGGCGCGGGCGGGGGACTTGGCGGAGAGCAGTTTCAGGATCGCGAAGTCTTCGAGTCCGTCGCGTTGAGCTTCCCACCGCAGGGACGAGCGCGGGCCCCAGCGGCCGGGGTACACGATCCAGTTGTCGCCGGGAGCGAGGCCCAGGTCTTTGAAGTCGGTCCAGAAGTTCAGGCCCCAGTGCAAGTAGCCGGTGGCTCGCTGCCGGTAGTTCGCCCAGTGGATCAGTCGCGTTTTGATGCTGGCGTAGTCGATCAGGCGGTTCGGATATTTTCCTTGCGGGAACCAGGCGACGTAGAACCAGACCTCGGCTCCAGCCTGCTCGGCATCGCGATAGCCGTCGAGCCATTGTTCGTGAAAGTTGATCGGCGGCACGAGCACTTCCAGATGGCCGGCCACATCTTTGGCCGGGACATGAATGGCCTCGATCCGCTTCAGCTTCGGAGCGGCCTTGTGGGCGCGAGCCGACTGTTCTCGCCACGAGGCGACGTTTTCGGGAATCGGTTCATCGCCGATCGAGAGCAGCGATCGATCGAGCCAGCCTTTTTCTTCGAGATGCCGTTCCAAAGCCGGCAAGAACTGTTCGACCTCGATGTTGATGTCGCGGCCGCTGGCCACGTCGATCGCGCGAAACGTCTGCATCGTGAAGGTCGGGCATTCCCACGCACCCGTCGTGCGGCTCGACACATGCGACAACTGAATGCGATCGGCGACTCCCTCGGCATCGAACAGTTGGACCCAGCGGTCGAAGTCGGTGAAATCGAAGGACAACGTGCCGTCGGGTTCGCGCCGGACTTTGACCATGTCGGTTCGTGTCAGGACCATGTTGTGATGCACTCGCCGCATCTCGCGGGCATAGACGCGCAGCATCCGCCAATGATCCTCGGACCACTCGGCCAGGTTGTGGAAGCGGGCGATGTTGTCCACTCGGAACCACGACGTGACGAACAGCGGCAGCCGATCCGGCAACGTTACCGGCAGCACTTCGACCTGCACTGGCACGCGGTGGCTCCCCTGAGCCGCGACGACATGCACGGCTCCCCGATACACGCCCGGCGTTGCGTCCGCCGGAACGGCGACCCGCAGGAAGATCGGCTGATTCTCGCCCGGCTTGGCGTCCAGCGACCGCTCATCGAGGAACGGATCGGGGAAGTCACCGGGAGCAGCTCGCACCAATTCCTCGGCCGGCGTGTTCGTCGAGTTCGTCTCGACTCGCTGATAGCCGACGAAGTGCCACTCCAGATTCGCCACCGCCAGCGTCGCTTTTCCATCGTTGTGTGTGAGCGGTTCCAGCTCCAGATGCAAACCGGTCAACGTCTCGCGCGGCGTGACGACGACCTGCGCACACTCGGTTTCGTTCCGAGCACACAGCAATTCGACACCCGATTCCGCAGCAGGCGCGGGGGGCGGTGTGTCTCGAAAGACGTTGTGCAACGACGACGTCACCCAGACCGATCCCGGCAACGGCAGCGGGACACTCCCGCCAGCCGGCAGCGCGGTCAAAGCATCCCAAGCGATCTCACTCTCGTTGCCCGCTTCGTCCACGAACGCGATCCCCAGTCGATTCGCGTCGCGCGGAATCTTGTCGGATCGCAACCAGCCGACGCGATTGTTCACTTGAAAGCGACCACTCACAAACGACGCCTTTGGTCCGTTCGGTTCGTTGCTCTCCGAGACGTACAGCCGTACCGTGCGAATGTCGGCATCCAACGGCGACGACCGCCGCTCGAGATACCACGAGCCGGGCCGAGCCACGGACGGAAACACCACCAGCGCACCAGGTCGCGGCGGGACCGTATCGCGAACCGTCAGCATCGACGCGGTCACCTTCTCGGATCGCTGTCCGTCCACCATCACCGGCACGACAGCGACCCAAACTTGCGCCGGATTGCCCGACGTGGCCACGGTTGCGGATTGCGCGCTTCGGTCCAGTTGCAACTTCGGGGTCAGCCCCGTGAGCGACGTGAACTGTCGCGGTTCGACAAAGACGTCATAGCCGCGAATCCCCGTCGGAGCGGGCGGCTCCCACGCGAAACTCACTTCGCCCGAATTCGCCGGTCGCTGCATTACCTTCGCCACCGAGGGCACCGTCGTCACGCGTACCGGCACGAGTTCCAAATCATCGAACCAAGCGGTGCCGCGATTGACCGAGCCGGTCACCAAATCGACGAACAACTCGTGGACCTCGCCGGGAATCTCGATCTCCTTTTCGACCAACGTCCAATCTTTGGTCCCGCTGACTTCGCCAACGACGATCCCCTGCAGCCACTTCCGCTCGGTACCGTAGTACTCGAGATACACCCGCGCGACGGCCCCCTCCAGCCTGTCGCACTTCACCCAGCCTCGAACCCGATACTTCCCCGGCACCGGCTTGAGCACCTGAATCGTCACCCCGCGATTACCCGCCCCGACGACTCGCGCCGACCGCTTCCCCGAATGCACCACCTTGTCGTCCAGCGCCCAACTGCTTATCCCGGTCGCTTGTCCGTCGACCTTCTCCTCATACCACGGATTGTCCGTGTTCCACTGATTCCACTCCTCCTCAAACCCACCATTCGCCATCAAGTTCGGCACCGCGGCCGAACCGCTCCCCGTCCGCTGAGCAACGGCCAGCTCACAACACCCAAAACACACCGTCACCAGAAACAACACGTCACACAGGGCTGCCACAAGGTACAAGGACCGTGTTGGTTGCATATGTCTCTCCGTGTCCGTGTTCAGTCCGCTACACCGGCGTGAAGTCGGTTACGGTGACGCCAGGCAACTTGGCTTTGAGGTTTTCCACGGCGGCGGGATTCAGCTTGACGTCGGTGATCATCAGCATCCGCAACTCGGCGAGGCCCATCAGGTGTTCCAGGCCGGCGGTCGTAATCTGCGTGCCGTAGAGGTTGATGGCCCGCAAACGCGCCAGGCCGGCGACGTGCGCCAGGCCGGCGTCGCCGACCGAGGTCTTGGCGAGGTAGAGTTCTTCGAGCTGCGACAGTCGGGCGACATGCGCCATGCCGGCATCGGTGATTTGCGTGCCGGCGAGGTGCAGTTCGCGGAGCGCAGGGAGCTGATCGACGTACTGCATTTCCTCATCGCCGAACGGCGTATTCGCGACGTCGATGGAAGCGATCTCGCCTCGTGGATTGAATCGGGCCAGTCCCATCGCGGCCAACGCTTCCGTCAGAGTGCGTCCCTGGTCGCGAACGATCAATCGGATCACCGCCGGCAGCGACACCGTGGCGCCATTGAACGCGAATCGTTTCAATCGCGACAGCGGTTTCAGGTGAGACAATCCGGCATTCGTGATCTGAGTGCCAGTCAGATTCAACTCTTCCAACTCGGTGAGGTCGGCCAGGCGCGGCAAACCGGCGTCGGTGATCGGAGCCCCATTCAGTTCGAGTCGCCGCAGCCCGCGGCATCCCGCGAGATGAACCAGCCCCAGGTCATCGATCGCCGAATCATGCGCGACGATCGATCGCAGCCGGGACAGGTCAGCGTGAGCAGCAAGGTCCGCGTTGGTCGCGCCGGCGGGAAGAACAAGGTCGTGGATCGCTCCGCGATCCAACGTTGGTTCGCGGAGCGAACCACGACCATCTGGCGCGCTGCGAACGGGGGCCGGCTGGCTTCCCGTCAGCTCGGTGATCGGCGTGCCGGTGGAAAGAATCGGCACGGGACGACCGGACTGATTCAGGAGCGTGTGATTGGGGTCAATTCCCATCGAGTGATAAATCGTCGCGAGCAGGTCCTGATAACTGACGGGTCGGTCGTGCGGCTGCTCGCCCTTGTCATTCGTCGAACCGACGATTTGTCCCATCGTCAGGCCGCCGCCGTAAACGAGCGCACAACCGGCCGGTCCCCAGTGCTCGCGGCCAGGACAGCCTTTGTGGACGTGAATCCGCGGCGTACGACCGAACTCCCCGGCCACGACCAGCAGCACCTCGTCCCTCATGCCGCGCTGTTCGAGGTCCTCGATCAGCGAGCTGACGGCCTGATCGAACTGCGGGCCCCGCTTTTTCATAATGGCGAAGATATTGCCGTGTACGGCGTGGTCGTCCCAGCCGATCATCGTCTTGTCATAATCGCCGCGACCGTCGGGAGAAAATCGAACGGCCACCACATCCACTCCGGCTTCCACCAGACGGCGAGCGAGCAGACACTGCTGCCCCGACAGGTGCAGTCCATAGCGCTGGCGCACCTCCGGCCGCTCGCGGGAGAGGTCGAACGCTCGCGCTGCCGCGCCACCCGAGAGCAGCTCCACCGCCTGCTGCCGAAAACCGTCCACGGCACGAAACTGCTCGAACGCGGCGACCGTCCCGGACGCGTGCTGGTCCAGCCGGTCGAATTGGGACAGGACGTGCAGACGCTCGTGAAATCGATTGGCGCTGCCGATCGACTGCAGATTCTGAATGACGAAGCCCGGTTTGGCCGGATCGCCAGCCACCTGAAACGCGGCATGGAGCGGTCCGAGAAATGCCGGTCCGCCACGGTGCAAGCCGCTCGCGATGTCAATGTATCCGGGCAACGCGCGATGACCGTCACCGCCCGCCGACGCGCCCGCCGACGCGCCCGTCTTTCGCATGCCTCGCGCCAGCCGCGGATCGGTGGAAGCGCCAATCAGAATCTCGGCGGCTTCCTCGCCACTCCGCATCCGGCTGATCACCGACGCCAGGTCCGGGTATCGAGACTTGCTTCCTTCCGTTTCGCCGTACCATCCGGTGAGCACATTTTGCGAACCGATGACGTGATCCGACGAAGGTTGATGCAGCGAACGAATCACGCACGTTCGATCCGCAAGCGCGGCCAGTCGCGGCAGCACTTCGCAGTATGCTATGCCCGGCAGCGCCGTCGGGATGGCACCGAGTTCGCCGCGGTACTCGCTGGGCGCGTCGGGCTTGGGATCGAACGTCTCGAAATGGCTCGCGCCGCCGTCCTGCCAGAGCAGAATGAGGGAGCGTTTCTTAGCTCCCGGCGCCTGAGCCGCCTCGGCCCTCAGCCGCAGCAGATTCGGCAGGCTCAAGACTCCAAGTCCCGCTATCGCACGCGATACGAACGAACGACGGTTCAGGAGGAATGGCATGGGTGTCATGTTTTGTCTCATTTTGTCTCATCATAGCAACTCACGGATCGGCTGGCCTCGATAGACTCGGTATGGGCGGTCGGTTGAGTCGTGGAACTCGCGGTCGGGGCCGATGCCGAGGCAATGAAAGATCGTGGCGGCGAGGTCTTCGGGGGTAAATGCCTCGGTTGCGGGGAGTCCGGCGTGGGCGTCGGTCCGGCCGATGATGCGTCCCGGCTGGATACCGCCGCCAGCGAAGAAGCAGGGGAACACGTCGCCCCAGTGGTGCCGCCCCGGCGTGAAGACTTCGCCCGACGCGTTCTTGCCCCCTGCGCTGATTGGCGAGATGCGCGGCGTGCGACCCATCTCGCCGCACATCACAATCAGTGTCTCGTCGAGCAGGCCGCGAGCCGACAAGTCGTCGAGCAGGCCGCTCAAGCAGTGGTCGATCGAAGGGAGCAGCTTTCCCTTCAAATCGCGGAAGGCGTTTTGATGGGTGTCCCAACCACGCAAGTTGACCTGCACCATCCGCACGCCCGCTTCGATCAAGCGGCGGGCCACGAGGAAGCCTTGCCCCCACTCTTCGCGTCCGTAGAGGTCGCGCGTGGCGTCGGTTTCCTGGGTCAAGTCGAACGGATTGTGTTTGCCGGGCCTCGACGCCAAAACAAATCGCATCGCCTGCTGCCGACGCGCCTCCCAGGCCGCCAGTGGCGCGGCCTGTTTACGCCGGTCGAGATTCCGCCGCAGCTCATCCAGTTGCCGCAGCAAAGCCGCTCGGTCGTTCAGTCGCGCGACGCCCACCCCTTCCGCCTGACCAAGATCAGGCAGGTGAAAGTCCGGATTGCGGCAGCTCGAGTTGTTCCACCACGCTTTCGGGCCAGGACCGGGCTTGCGCTCGGAATCGAGATTCGGATCGTCGTGGCTGTAGCAGTTGGGGCACGAGCCTCCCGCGTCGGGCGCGTTGCATTTGGGGGCAAGGTCGACGCCGAGCCGATCGTACTGCGGGCCGAGCAGTCCCGATTCGCGTCCTGGGTACTTCATCAAATTGGCGCGCGGCAATTCGATCGTCGCCGGCAAACCGACCTCGGAGGCCGTCGGCGCGGCATAGGCGATCATCGATCCAATCGACGGCCAATGGATCCGTCCCGGTCGCGGTTGGGCGATCGAGGCGTTCGTGTCTCCCACCGGCAGCGATGTCGTGCCTGTGTGGAGCAGATACATGCAACTGTTGTGCTCGTTGCGGAACTCGCGCCCGGCGGTGTGATGCATGGTCCGCACGATCGAGAACATCTGTGACCGAACTGCGAGCTTGGGCAGATGCTCACAGAACAGCTCACCGGGTATGCGCGTCTGGGCGACGCCATATTCCCCACGAATCGTGTCCGGCGCGTCAGGTTTGGGATCAAACGTCTCGTGCTGCGACGGCCCTCCGGATTGAAAGATGAACACGACCGACTTCGCCTTACCGGGACGATCGCTCTCAGCCGCCTGCGATTCCAACATCAGCAGGTCCGACAGTCCCATTCCGACCAGGCTCATACCGCCTGCCTGCACCAGAGCACGACGCCCAATTCGTGGATGATCTTCCAGACTACAACCCGCGCGACGGTCTGGATGCGATGAGGGCATGCAAGTGCTCCGTTCGGCAAAATCTCGGTTGTGGGGCAGGGCCGAGTCCCGCATGTCGCATTAAGCATAGCCGATGCATTCGCGTTCCGAAACGCGAACGCGTGGGCCTTTCAGGAAGTGGCTGCGAAGCAGCTTTCGGACCTGCCAATTATTCGGTAGTGGCTTCGTCTGCAATGTAGGTAGTAGGCACACTCTGTGTGCCGTAACCGGCGAACGGTAAATAGAGTGTGCCTACTACATTCAATTGGAGCCACTACCAATTCTCCACGTCTCAAAATACATAAAGTCGGGTTGAACGCTTGATCGTAGCGGGCAGGCGGATAAACTGTCTCCACTTCCTGCAGCCTGTGGCACCCGTGGAGTTAGCGAAACACGATGAACGACTCTTGGGCGTCGCTCCGCATCACCGGACTACTGATCGTCGCCGCGATCACAGCTCGCCCGCCACTTATGGAAGCAGCCGATCTACCACGCCCGGTCGTGAAAGTTGTGGAAAGTGGCGAATCCAAACTGAAGCTCGAGGAAGTATCGCGGTAGGGACCGCCTTTGCGAGCGGCCCCCGCACAGATCCGTACGTGCGGAACTACCGCATACGGCTCTTACCTTGGATGAAGACGATCAAACCGCACTTCGGGATACGAATGCATGATTCTCGGTGTGGGAAGCCAGCTTTTTATCAGCGACGAGAACTTCGGCCAGGTCATTCGGCGGCCACGTTGACTGCGTCGCCGCAGCACGCAAAGCCAGAGTTCCTGGAACGCCGTACGGAATTGTTGCAGACGTTCCGAGTTGCCGGGGATCGCGTGGTAGTTGCACCACCCCCGAAACACACTCAGTGTCCAGGAGCCGACTTGCGTCAGGTCCAGGTGCATTTTCCGATTCAGCGAGTCCTTCAGTAAGCGCAGCTTGTTGCGCAGCTTCTTGATCGAGGAGATGCGGCGGATGGTGAAGTCCCCTTTCCGTGTCTTCCCGCTGATGTGCGTGAAGCCCAGATCGGCATGGTCCGACGCAGCTGGGCAGGAGCACTGGACACTGGAGGAGCAAGGACCAGAGGAACATGATCGACCCGGGTCGTTTTGGATGACCGCTTTTCGGATTTCAGTAAATATTCGCGGAAGGTGTGGAGAGGTTGGCGCGGCGTCGAGGGATTGTCTTGTTGACGCAGGATG
>JAQBZB010000368.1 GCA_027622275.1 Planctomycetota bacterium
AGCGGAATGGCGCTAGCCACCGGTTCTTCGTGCGCCGTGAAACACCGGCGGCTAGCGCCGTGCCGCTCATCTGAATTCGGACAGGTATTTCTCGAACGGTCCTAACGTCCCCCGCTCGCCGTGGATTCCGTTCCCTGGTTCCCCGGCGGGAGCCTGGGAACGAGTGGCGTCATTCGTCTTCTTCGTCCTCGACCTTGAACTTGGCCATGACCTCTTGCTGGATGTTGCCTGGCATGGCGTCGTAGTGGCTGAAGTCCATGCTATAGCTTCCTTGACCGCCGGTCATGCTCGAAAGTGTCCGGGCATAAGTCATGACTTCGCGGAGCGGTATTTCGGCATTCACGGTCTGCATTCCGCCACCCGCCGCATCGGCTCCTTGAACACGGCCGCCGCGCGATGACATGTCGCTGTAGACATCGCCGACGTTGGCTTCCGGAACCGTAATCGAGATCTTCACAATTGGCTCGAGCAGACAAGGCCGGGCCTTCTCGAACACTTCGCGAAAGACCATCCGGCCCGCCGTCTTGAAGGCTGCTTCGGAACTGTCCACGGGATGGTGTTTGCCGAAGTGAACTTCGATGCAGAGATCCTGCACCATCTGTCCGGCAATGACACCGCAATCCAAGCGTTCCTTGAAGCCTTTCTCGATCGCTGGCATGAAGTTGCCGGGGATCACGCCCCCCACGACCGCATCGACCCACAAGAAGTTGTGCTTCTCGTCGTAGTGATAGTCCTTCAGGCCCGGGAAGTTCACCTTCGTGCAGAATTCTTCCAAGTTCGTGCCGCGCGGCAACGGCCGCATCCGTATATGGACTTCGCCAAACTGGCCGCGACCGCCGGATTGCTTCTTGTGACGATAGCTCCCTTCCGCGGACGTTTGAATCGTCTCGCGGAACGAGATCTTCGGTTCTCGAGTATCGATTTCTAACTTGTCACGACGAGCGAGGCGTTGCCGAATGACCGTCAGATGCAACTCGCTCATACCCGTGATGACCAGCTCTTTCGTCTGGGCATTCAGTTCAAGGTGGAATGTTGGATCTTCTTCGACAAGTTTGTGCAAGGCCGTTGACATCTTCGTTTCATCACCACGACTCTTCGGCATGACCGCCAGCCCCACCATCGGCGTCGGGAACTCGATCGGCGGCATCGCGATGTCACCCAAGCTGCTGCCTGTGTGCAAGTCTTCCATCTTGGCAACCGCGACGATGTCACCCGCCTGGGCGTGATCGACCGGCGTTGTCGTCTCGCCCATCACTTCCAGCAGCGGCCCCATCTTGATTTCTTTGCGCGCCGACGACGCGTGCAGGTGATCGTCTTTCTTGAGCTTCCCCGAATAGACGCGGATGAAACTCAGCTTCTGCACAAATGGATCGATACGGGTCTTGAAGACCTGAGCCACCAGCGGGCCATTTGGATCAGGAGAAACGTCGAATTCCGCGCCATCCTTCGTCGCGGTACGAGCGATATCGGCGGGCGCGAGTCCGCACGTCGCGAGGGCGTCGAGCACTTCGGAGACACCGATGTCTTTCTGAGCCGAACAGCAGACGATCGGGATGAATGTTCCCGCCGCAACCGCTTTGACAATCAAACCCGACAACTCTTCCAACGTGGGAGACACTCCCTCGAAATACCGCTCCATCATCGCTTCGTCTGATTCGATGATCGACTCGACAAGCGAGTCGTGGATCTCGTTCGGATCGACCAACGCGCCGCTGGTATCGTCCGGCAAGTTCAACGTGCTGGCGACGCCACGGAAGTCAGCTCCCGACCCAAGCGGAACGTTCAGCAAGACGCAGGCACCGCCCCACAACTCGCGAATATCGTTGACCAGCGCCTCGAAATCGATGTTGTCGGTGTCCATCCGGCTAATGACGACCATTCGCCCGACGCCCGCTTTCCCAGCTTCTTTGAACATCCGCCGTGTGTTGACAGCGATCCCCGAGTGCGCGTCGATCACGATGGCCGCGGTTTCCACGACCCGCAACGAGGCAATCGCTTGACCGACAAAATCGGGATACCCTGGCGTGTCGATCAGATTGAATCGCTTGCCCGCGTGTTCGCAATGAACGACGCTCGCTTCGATCGAGTATTTGTGATCTTTCTCTTCTTGATCGAAGTCGCAGATGCTACTGCCATCGTCGACGCTGGGATTGCTATGCACCGCTCCCGTCTTAACCAAGATCTTGTCGACCAGCGTTGTCTTGCCAGCCGAACCGTGACCACAAAACGCTACGTTACGGATGTCTGCGACGTTCACTTTTGCCATGCGGAGTTTCCTTGTTCTGGCGTTTCCTCGGCGCTGATATTTATACGCAGCCAAAGTCCTGAGACTTCGGAACTTCTGAAGTCTCACGACTCCAGCTACAGGTACGTTGATTTCCGGCTACTTTTCGCGATTACTTTTTGAAACCACCGATCTTCGCCGCCGAAATCGCGTCGGCGATAGTCAGCGTCCCTTCGTATAAGGCTCGACCGATGATACAGCCAGCCATTTCCAGTCGAGCCAATTGCCGAACGTCTTCAACATTCGTCACGCCCCCAGACGCAATCACGGGCACATCGACCGCCTCTTTCATCTCCCGCATCGCGGGCAAGTTCGTCCCGGCCATCATGCCGTCCTTGGCAATGTCGGTATAGACGATTGCGGCCAGCGGTTCATCGGCATACTGCCGCGCCATTTCGGTGGCCGAGACATCACTGACGTCCAGCCAACCGTCCGTCGCGACCCGCCCGCCCGCCGCATCGATACCCAGCACGAGTTGATTGGGATAGCGACGGCACATCCGGCGGAACCAGTCCGGTTCCTTGAGCGCTTTCGTCCCGATCACCAGACGCTGAAGTCCGGCGTCCAGCCACGATTGGATCGCCCGTTCGTTACGCACCCCACCCCCCAATTCGCACGGAATATCGACTGTCGCCAGAATTGAAGCGACAGCTGCTCGATTCGTCGACGTCCCATTGCGGGCTCCGTCCAAATCGACGAGATGCAGGTACTCCGCACCTTCATCGACCCAATGACGAGCCATCGCCGCGGGATCGTCACCGAACACAGTTTCGCGATTGTAGTCACCCTGCTGAAGGCGAACGCACTTCCCACCACGCAGGTCAATTGCAGGCCAGATTTGCATCCTTCTTGGTACACTCTCTTGGAGTCGAATGAAGGTCGCAATATGCCACAGCACAGGGGCTTACACAAGTATACGGGCGGCGTTAAACGTAGCCATCACGCTCCGCGTGATGAGCGTTCCGAAGAGAACATCAACGGGATGGGCAGGCTCGCATCAGGGATTGCGCCCGGCCTGGGAGGCTCGTCACGGCGGAGCGTGACGGCTACTTTAGAGATCGGCGAAGTTCCTCAGCAGTCGCAACCCGTTGGCTTGGCTCTTTTCGGGGTGGAACTGGGTCGCGAACAAGTTATCCCGCCAGACCATCGCACAGAACGGATCGGGATACTCGGTTTCGATGGCAATTAAGTTCCGGTCCGTCGGGACGACGTAGTAGGAGTGGACGAAGTAAAAGTGCGACCCATCTTCGATGCCGGCGAGAATCGGTGCGGGCCGCGCGATCTGTGCTTGATTCCAACCCATGTGCGGAACTTTATATTCGGCGGGCACATTGAATCGGACGACCTCGCCGCTCAAGATGCCAAGCCCTTCGTGTTCGCCATCTTCGTAGCTGACGTCAAACAGCAACTGCAACCCGAGACAAATCCCGAGAAACGGCTTGCCCGCTTCCACCGCATCCTTGATCGGACCAACGAGATCGCGGTTCCGCAGTTCGGCAATGGCGTCGCGAAACGCGCCGACTCCCGGCAAGATGACCTTCTCCGCACGAGCCAACACTTGTGGATCGCTGGTAATCTCGGCAGCCTGGCCGACCTTCTCCAGAGCCTTTTGGACGCTGCGAAGATTTCCCATCTGATAGTCGACAATTGCGATCATGCTGAATCGTCCGAAGAGGAAGCGAGTCGAACACCCGGCCGACAATCAGCGGCGTCGGCAGGTTCGCTCCAGTCTAATCCGGAGTCGGGGGAAGCGGAAACGGGTGAGGTGCGGGGCCTTGGTCGCATTTGGGATTACGCTCTAGTACACTGTCGCACACACGGCCCTCCGTTCCACACCTCTCAATTGCCTCTGACAGGATGAATGTGACCATGCTTCAACGGCTCCCTCGTCATCGAACGACCGTGTCCTTTGCTTGTTTTGCCATCGCTGCCGCACATGTGACGACCGCTCTCCTGCCCCGCGTCGATGCGGCCGAATCACGTCCTAACGTGTTGTTTATCGTCTCGGATGATTTGAACAACTCACTCGGTTGCTATGGCCATCCTCAGGTGAAGTCGCCGAACATCGATCGCCTGGCGGATCGTGGCGTGCGTTTCGAACGAAGTTACTGCCAGTTCCCGTTGTGTGGGCCGAGCCGCAACTCGATGCTGACCGGACTGTATCCGAACAGCACCGGTATCTTGCAGAATAGCCAGATCTTTCGGCAGACGATTCCGCAACAGATAAGTCTGCCGCAAGCGTTTCGCCGCGCGGGTTACTTCGCGGCGCGGATTGGCAAGCTGTATCACTACAACGTGCCCAAGTCCGTTGGGACGAACGGGCACGACGATCCCGGCTCGTGGGAGTTGGAGCTGAATCCCGCCGGTTGCGACCGCTTGCTCGAAGAGCCCGACATCTTTTCGCTGCGCAAGGACAGCTTCGGCGGGACACTCAGTTGGTATGCTTCACCGCGCGGTGATTTGCTGCACACCGACGGAATGCTGGCGAGCGACGCGGAATGGGTCTTAGAACGTTGTGCGCGAGACAAGTCGCGACCGTTTTTCCTGGCGGTCGGTTTCTATCGGCCCCACACGCCGTATGTTGCGCCGGCACATTATTTTGACGGATACCCCAAGCAGGAGATGCCGTTGGTGCAGGGTGTTGAAGAGGATCTGAAGGATCTCCCCGCCGACGCCCTTGGCAGCCACAAGAGGGAACACGAACTGTTGACCGACGATTTACGGCAACAAGCGATTCAAGCTTACTTCGCGAGCATCACGTTCATGGATGCGCAAGTCGGGCGTGTGTTGAACAAGTTGGATGAACTCGGTCTCGCCGAGAACACGATCGTGGTCTTTACGAGCGATCACGGTTATCACCTTGGCGAACATGGGCTGTGGCAGAAGATGAGTTTGTTCGAGGAGAGTGCTCGCGTGCCGCTGATCATCGCCGCGCCTGGTGCGTCGAAGAACGGCGGTGTCGCCGCGACGCCGGTCGGGCTGATCGATTTGTATCCCACGTTGACGAAGCTCTGCGGCGTCGCCGCTCCGGTTAACATCCAAGGCCAGGATCTTCGTCCGATCTTGTCCGATCCGACGGAAGTTGGGCGAGGCTGGGCGATCAGTCAGGTAACGCGCGGCGGTCGAGGTAAGGGAACCTGCGGTTTCACATTGCGGACGCCGCGCTGGCGTTACACGCAATGGGATCAAGGCCGGCGGGGCCGTGAGTTGTACGATCACGAAAACGATCCGCTGGAGCAGACGAATCTGGCCGACGTCGCCGAACACGCGAAACGCGTCGCCGAGTTCTCCGAGACGTTGCAAGAAGCCGCGGCGGACACGCTGCCGGAATCGGGCGAGATCCCAACGATTCGCGATGGCGTGTGGGCTCCGAACTTGACGGATCCTTAAGGCGTTTAACGGCCAGCCGCAGGCGACTGCGTCCCGCGCTGCACCGTCGCCTGCGGCTTGCCGTTAAACGACTTGATAGAAACCAGTTAACAACGCTAGCTCACGGTTAACGCGCGGGCTGAACTTGGTCACGTTGCCGGTTATGGATAATGGGTTGCCGTCAAACTCTCCACACGGTCTTGGTACCCGCGCTGTCGGTAATGCTGCTTGGTGTCGTCGCCGTTGCGACGGCGATCCGCGAACCCGGGGCTCGTCGAATCGCGACCTCCGAACACTTAGCGGCTATTCGCAGCTGGGAATATGTCGATGGGTTTCCCGAGAAGATTGCCGTGTTTCAGACGGTGTTTTGGGAACCCCGCGACACGGACAGCTTACGTGAGTTGATCGAAACGACGGATTTGGTTCGTGGCAAGACGGTACTTGAAATCGGAACCGGCTCGGGGCTCGTGTCGCTGTGCTGCATTCGCTCGGGAGCGACAAGTGTCGTCGCGACGGATGTCAATCAACATGCCATCGAGAACGTTCGGTACAACGCGAATGTGTTGGGAATTGGAGACCGCCTCGAAACTCGTCTTGTGCCGATGACTTCGCCGGGTGCTTTCGCCGTTCTTCACCCTCATGAGACGTTCGATGTCATTGTGTCGAATCCGCCCTGGGAGGATGCCGCGGCCAGAACGATTGATGAGTATGCACTGTACGATCGCGACTTTCAGTTGTTGCGTTCGATTCTGGCAGACGCAAAGGGACGCCTGAATCCCGGCGGGCGTCTGTTACTTATGGTTGTCGCGATGCGATCCAGACGCTCGATCGACTTGCCGCGAGTCACGATTTACGGGTCGAACCGCTTGATGAGCGGGCGTTGAAGGAGTTATCGGAAGTCTTCATCCCCGGGATGCTTCTGGAAGTGCTTCCTCGGCGAGGAAGGTTTTAAGGCGCGTTCGCGAAAATAATCGGACGTAGTGGTGGCTTCCAGCCGCCACCAATTCCCGTGAAATCACATGGCGGCTGGAAGCCACCACTACAAAGTGAGGCGGCTGGAAGCCACCACTAAAAAGTGAGTGGCATTGGGCGCCAGCCACCGGTTCTTCATGCGTTGTGTAAGACCGGCGGCTAACGCCGCACCGCTCACCTCAAAGCAAACAGTTATTTCAAGGACGGCGCTAAGCTAAGGCGCGCGGCAGATGAAGAATCGCCGGGAGGGTGAGGCTCTTGCCGAACCGGCTCAGCGGGAGCTTGGCCCTCCCAAATCCCAGGGGCCGCTGCGATCTTGACGAGCAAAGTTGCCATTCATCGTTGTCCCTCGGATATCGGCGGGGAACTCAATCCGTCTCGCACGTCGAGTTTTGTGGGGGCTTCAACGATCAGTAACTACATTGCCGCCAACTCGGCATTCGATGTCGAAGTGTTTCCGCGAGGAGTGCAAGCCCATCAGGGGCTGTTCGGCGCGGATGAGGCGTTGGCGTTTCAAGATGTGCGAGGCGGCAGCAGCAACAGATTGATTGGGCGCGAAATCAACCATCAGTGGGCTGACGCCCAACGCGCGCCAAAGTGATGCGTCTGCGTTGCGCAGCAATGCGACCGCGGAACAGCAAGCGACGCCCACAAAACGGAGCTATAGTTGAAGGAAGACGAAGTTGTCAATGTTTCCAGCGAGGGTTCCGTGAATCCATACGCCGCGCCTGCCGCGATTGAGCATGAGCTGGCCGCGCTCGTTGAGAAGGAGCACCAACCACGGCCGCTGCGCGCGCTTGGCCGGTGGACGTTGATCTGTTGCATTAGCGCGGCACCGAGCTTCTTTTGGGGTTGCGCCCTGCATCGCCACTTCGAGCACATCGTTGGGATGATCTGCGGGATTCTCGTCTTTGTGCTTGCCTACACGGTCGTCGAATGTACGCACTACTATCAGCAGATCATCACCCGCCCACACATGCATCGGACCGTGCTGTTCGGATACGGGACTCGGATTATGTTCTCGGTCATCTTTCCCGCGGGGTTGGCGATCGACATGATGACTGGCATCATCAGTGTGGCAATCATTCAGAATGTCTCTCCGGCGAATTCCGTCGAACTGTCGGAAGTGAGTGCCACGGCGTCGGCGTTCGCTGTTTTTTTGACGACCGTTGTGCAGGGCATCCTGCTTAACATCATGTTGTTTGGGTACATGGTGTGCGTGTACGGTGTGCTACGAGTCATGGCTCGTGTGCGCGATCGGTTTCGCGATCGAAGGCGGGAACTCGCGGCTGACATGGGCTAGAGCGGATCATTCATGAACGGGTCAACATTCTTCAAAACACACGTTTGTAGGAGGAGTTTCTGCTATCTTGCCCAAAACACCGCGCAAATCAGCCGCCAGGCGATAGCCTGCGGTTCTCTCGAAGTTCACGAGAACC
>JAQBZB010000039.1 GCA_027622275.1 Planctomycetota bacterium
GGACAGAGAGAACGGCCGCGAAGCTAGGCTTGGAAGCCACGTTGCGGTCTCCAGGTAGGCCAAAGAAGTGAACAACTGGACCTGTCCCCGTTTCCTGTCCTCGAACCGATTGGTTCTTAAGCAGAGGTTGAAGGTACCTTGTTATTTTCCGCAGACCCAGTTGCCATGCACTTACGCCCGATTCCCGCAAACCCCTTTTCCACAGCACCTTACATCAAAAATCTCCCGATCAGCAGTCAGACCACATCAGGAGTTCTGAGCCTGCGGTTCTCTGATCTTCGAGAGAACCGCTTCGCGAGAACCGCACGCTATCGCGTGGCGGCTGAGTTGCGCGGTGTGTTGGGCTAGATAGCCGTAAGTCCTCTTACAAACGTGTGTTTTGAAGAATGCTGAACGGTTCATGAATACTCCGGGCTAACCGATTCGACTGCGAGCGAGATCGAATTGCCCGCCCAACTTCTTCGGATTCGCAGTCCGCAAGACTTCGAGCCTGAGTTCACGTCCTTGCTTCAAGGCGAGCCGGCCGCCTTGCGGCGAACGCCGCGTGCTGCCCGATCCGGCAAAGGTTCGACTGTGCGCGGTTGAAAGTGGCACGGTTATACAAGCTCGACGCGCCAGCGAGTGAGTGAGTCAGTGCCGCCCGAACCCACTCGCTTGCGCGTCGTGCTGGTATTTGTGCCATTCTGGAGGCCCTTCGAGATCGGAGAACAGACCGTTAAGCTCACAGGGACGATCACGTGTCAGGCGATGCGAAAAGTTATCGAGTTCGTATGAATAAACATTCCCTCAACACCGGCCAGTTACGCCGAGTGGTGTTCTTCGCGGTGAGTGCTTTCCTAATCTTTGGGGGATGGGGCGTTTTCGCAAACTGGCACCATGACATGCACAAGCGTTTGTCGGCCGGGCTGACACAGGGACTGCTTAGCCTCGTCTCGACGGTGATCCTCACGTCCGCGATGGAGACGGTTTTCCGCCGTCTGTCACCCGGAGTAGCCCGATTCATGGCGACCGGTTTGGGTCCGATCACCGCCACTCTATTCCTCATGGCATTCGCCCATTTTGTCACGGGAACACCGGAGATCGTGGCGACGATGTTACCGTCCCTGGTCGTGGGATATGCTTATTCACTGATCTACGCCGCCGGACTAACTCGGCACCGCCGCCAGTCGGCTGACACAGATATCGTCGAATGATCGAACCTGCGTTCCGTTTTCTCTGCCATCCACGCCCTCGCGCAACGTCGAAATCGCCGCGGATCGTGCGCGCCACAGGAGCTTTATACTTTCAGCCGGGAACGAATCTCCCTTTGAATCTCGTCCGGCTGCCGTGTCCCGTCGATGTCGAGTACCAATTCCTTGCGGCGGAAGAGGTCGAGAACCGGCTCGGTCTTGGTGTGGTAGTCTCGCAGCCGGTCGGCCAATACTTCGATGCTGTCGTCGGGACGCGAAATGAGCGGTGCTCCGCAGACATCGCACACGTTCTCCGACGCCGGGCGATGCGAGATCAGATTATAGTCCAAGCCGCAGCCGCTACAGAGCCGCCGCGACATGACCCGCTCTTGAACGACCTCGTCAGGAAGATGAATGTGTATCACCGCGTCGATGTCGTAACTCTCAAGGAAGAATTGAGCCTGCGAATCGCTCCGCGGGAAACCGTCCAGAATGAAACCATAATTCCAATCATGCTCCTCAAGCCGACGCCGGACGATGCCTTCGACAACCGCGTCGTCGACCAGATTGCCGGAGGCTACGATCCGCTTCACCTGGGCACCCAGAGTGGTGTGATTCTGGATGTGCCAGCGAAAAATGTCGCCCACGCTGATATGCACCACATCCAGAACTTCGCGGAGCATCCGGGCCTGCGTTCCTTTGCCACACCCCTGGACACCCATAACCACGTACTTGTGCATGACTCGCTCACTCTCAATGTCTCGTGATTCGATAGAAGAAAAGTCGCATGTCGGCGTCAAGGCGGTCTCGGCCGGATATTGCAAATGTTACCGAATTGCGGCAAGACTTATCAACCATTAAACGCGGAAGTTCGATCATCAAATCTTCAAATCGAACATTTGATCATCCTTAAGTAGTACACATAGATCCGCCAGCAGTAACGAGCCAACGCTCATGACAGGTGGTACAGATGGCAAGCCCGATCGAAGTAAGCGCAGTCAGCTCGCGATCAGACAGACGACGGTTTCTGAACCTGCCGTGGTCGATTTACCGGGGTGATCCCAACTGGGTGCCGCCGCTACGGATGAATCAAAAGGCAATGGCCGGCTATGCCAGACATCCGTTCTATGACGTAGCAACAGCGCAAACATTCTTGGCGCGGCGGGGTGGCGAAGTCTGCGGACGCATCTCGGCGATCGTCAATCCGAACCACAACCGCCGCCACCACGATCAGCTCGGCTTCTTTGGATTCTTTGAGTCCGTTGACGACGCGGAGGTGGCGGCGGCGCTGTTCGACGCGGCGAAACAGTGGCTGGTCGAGCGAAAAAGGACTGCGATGCGCGGACCGGTGAATCCCTCGATGAACTACGAGTGCGGTCTGTTAGTCGATGGTTTCGACAGTCCTCCCACGTTCATGATGACCTATAATCCGCCGTATTACGCGCGGCTTCTGGAGTCCTGTGGACTCGAGAAATCGCAGGACCTGTTCAGCTATCGTGAAGACATCAAATTCATGGACGCAATCGATCCGAAACTGAATCGAATCATGCTTGCCGCTCAAGAGCGATTTCGCGTCAAGGTTCGCAAGTTTGATCATAAGAACTACCAGCGCGAAGTGCAGACGCTCCTGGGAATGTTCAATCGGGGGACGGTCGGCAGCTGGGGTTTCGTGCCACTGACGGATGACGAGGCGAAACACTTGGGCCAGGAACTCCGTTTTCTGTTGGAGCCTAATCTGGTGCAGATTGCCAGGGTGGATGATGAACCAGTCGGCGTGCTGATCGGATTGCTGGACTGCAACCCGATCATCAAGCAGATCGATGGGCGACTGTTTCCATTCGGCTTTCTGCGGTTACTGCGAGGTCGAAAGCGGCTGACTCATTGCCGGTTCATGAGCGCCAACGTCTTGCCCGAATACCAGCGCTGGGGGCTGGGGCTGATTCTACTTGGAGCCAACAAGGAATACGTCTTGGAGCGAGGCATTCAGACGGGCGAGTTTTCGTGGGTGCTCGAGAGCAACATCCTGTCTCGCATGACACTCGAGAAGGCTGGCATGAGGCCGAAGAAGACGCATCGTCTTTATGACTGTGCGATCCACTAGCTCCACAAAGCCCGGCAAACACTCGATCCGGTCACCGGCTCACGCCGATCGATCGGATGGCGAAGTGGGGGGTGTCGAGTCGTCTGGGTCGATCACGTCATCCTCCATGCACGAGCGGCACCGAACGGTACCGTCGATTCAAGAGATCGCGATGCGAATCACGTAGATTGCGATCAAGACCATGAAGGCGACGAGTCCGGCATACTTGTTGTGTTCCAGCACGGCAGCGCCGGCTAACAGACCAGCGAACGCGGCGAAGCCGTACCAGGCCCAGCCGACGGAGCGGACGGCGGCCAGTGCGAAACCCATCGCTGTCAAAGCGAGAAAGAGTTGGACGAGACCAAATTGCGGCTTTGACTTTGCCATATCGCTGTGATCGTAACAAATTGTTCCGCGGGCGGCGAAGGCGGCAACGGCGTCACTCGCTGCAACGAACGACTGAATTCTACAAAGTGGGAGCTTCAAGGCGGAGCCGCTCGGATGTTAAACTCCTCCTGGGCCGTGCGGTTACCGTTGCCAGTACTGGCATGCGCACCTCCCCATTGCAACACTTTGCCCGATGAATCTCGTGACGACTCTACTTCTCACGCCCACGCAGCTGGAACGCCGCACGCTCGAGCCCTTGCTGTCGCCGTCCGGTCGCCGGGCTGACAGCGTGCTGGAGCTGTGCGGTTTCGGGCCGGTTGCAGCCGCCTCGCGAACGATGCAGCTGATCGCAGTGCATCAACCAGCGCAAGTCATCTTAGTCGGTATCGCAGGAGCGCTGCGACCGGAACTGGAGGTTGGCACGGCGCGAAGTTTTCGACAGGTGACGTGTGTTGGAATTGGTGTGGGAACTGGAGCCAATCACAAGTCCGTCGGCGAAATCGGATGGAAGCATTGGGTTTCGGCGGGCTCAGCCGGAGACGAACCAGAGGCAGGGATCGGCGACGTGATGCCGCTGGCACCGAACTTAACGGACCCGACGGAACTGGGCGGCGAGTTGCTGACGGTTTGCGCGGCTTCCGCCAACGAATCGGATGCCGCGCTGCGATTGGCCCGGCATCCTGACGCCACGGCGGAAGACATGGAAGGATTTGGTGTTGCGGTCGCGTGTTATTTCGGCGGGGTCCGATTACAGATCATCCGCGGTATCTCGAATCGAGCCGGCGATCGGGACAAGAGGAATTGGAACATCGACGGAGCACTCCACGCCGCCAGCGCACTGACACTCAAGACTCTATCTGTCTGAGTGGGCGGACTACCACGTTCAGCGAGGACCATCGTGACGCCACGAATTCATCTTGGGATTTCGACTTGCCCCAATGACACCTTTGCATTTCATGCACTGATGAGCCGTGCCGTCGACTGGCGCGGGCTCGAGTTCGAGATCGAGTTGATCGACATCCAGCAGTTGAACGATCGACTGTTTGCCGACGAATTCGACGTTGCGAAGGCCAGCTTTCATGCGGCGTTGCTCTTAGCCGACAAAACGATCGTCTTGCCGAGCGGTTCCGCACTGGGATTCGGCGTCGGCCCGTTGCTGTTGTCCGCCGAAGCGGACACAACTCCCAACAAGACGGATCAAATCACGCTGTGTCCTGGCCGGCACACGACCGCCTCGCTGCTGTTCTCGCTGTTCTATCCGCGGACAACGCGCATCGAACATGTCGTCTTCTCCGAGATCATGCCCAAGCTCCAGCGGCGCGAGGCGGAATTTGGGGTGTGCATTCATGAAGGCCGTTTCACCTGGCAAAAGCAAGGGCTCGGTCTGGTCGAAGACCTCGGCACGCGTTGGGAGTCGGAGACGAATTGTCCGCTGCCGCTGGGAGGCATCGTCGCACAACGGCGTCTGGCACCGCGGACAATCACGACGATACAAGCCGTGATCCGCGACTCGCTCGAATTCGCCTTGGCGAATCGAGACGCGACGTTCCCGACGATGCGAAGATATGCCCAGGAATTCGACGACGACGTGCTGATGAGGCACGTGGATCTCTACGTCAACGAATGGACACTCGATCTTGGAAAAACGGGGCGCGCGGCGCTCGAACGGCTCTCCGACCGAGCCGCAGCGATTGGTCTCGTGGAGGATGGGACGAAGAAGATTGAAGTGTTCGCTGGCTCGGACTGACTGGCCCGAGAGGACCGTTGCGGTGCCGCGAATCGTCGGCTTTCGGCACGTTGTACCGGTCATGCTACGTTCGCTAAAGAACGTTTAACCGTAACCATCGGCGAAAGCGGAATCGTTCGGCGAGAGTAGGCTAGTCGGCACCAGCCGAGTCACGGACGGTGCCGGTTGCCAGGCAACTGCCGCTGGCCCCGCTGCTGAGATCCGTCTTGATCGTTATTCGCTGCGAGACCACTCCGGCGGAGTCGGCCTTGAAAGTCACAGGGACAAAGTGCAGCTGCTTCGACTCATCACTGGGGGGCTCGAACGTAAAGCAACCATCTTCGCAGTCGATACTGAGAATCCGGAACGGTCGCTTGCCGCGCACGATCAACCGTTTCTTCACGGTTTGCCCCGGTTCCAAGTTCCCCAGGATCAGCGCTGCGGGGCTCACGGTCAGCGGCGATACGACGCTGCCTTGCACGAGCACGGGAATTGACTGTAATCGTGCGTCGTCGGTGACGATGTCCAGTTGGTCCTGGAAGTAGCCGGTCGGGGCTCCCTCCGTCAAACGGACCAGCATGTCGTACGACACGTGTCCGCCGCTCCGCGCCGTTTCCGACAACGTCACATCAAAGCGGTCGCTCCCGCTCCGCACGTCCGTGATCTTCCAGTCCGCACGGCCTGCGTAGGTGACAGTCAGCTTCCTTTCGACGGCGGTGAATTGATCCACTTCGCCGAAGTTCACATCGCCCGGCTCGAACACCACGTCACTGCGGATGTAACCTTCGATGCTCAGTTGTACTTCGGCGTAGTAGGGCTTGTCGAACACGACGGTGACGGTCGCTCCCTTCTGCCCGAGAAAGGAACGGGTGTTGTACTTCGCGACAACCTGAGACTTTTCATACGTCTTCAGATCTCGCTTGGTGATCGTCGGCGTGGTGCATCCGCAACTGCTCCGGACACTGGCAACATGCAGACCCTCTTCATACAGGTTCTTGAACTCGAACGAGAACTCGGCTTTCGCGCCGCGAGCAACGGTCCCAAAGTTGTGAGACGTCGTTTCGAACATCTTCGTGGCCCATTCTTGAGCCGACAGATCGATCGCACCGGCCGACAACGCCAGTGCCAGCATCGACATCAAGAGCAGAGTTCGACAATTCACAACAGCCTTCCTCCGTCCGTGGAATCCGTTCCTCCAGCTCCCGCCGAGGCGGGTCGCCGCCGTTCACCGGAGCTTCGCAACTACTGACAGTGTAACGGTTTCGATCCGCAGCCTACGTGTGGCATCGGATTCTGTCAATGTTTCCCCGGCAATGGATACGACCACTTATTCCGATTCTTCGGTTCGCAGGCCCCCGTTTGTTCAGGATGTTCCTGCGAACTTCACGCCAAACGAAACGAGAATCATGCTTGTCGATGTGCTAAAGACAGGCTGAAAACTGTTCGTCGTGTCGGTTTTGGGCCGGCGCATGATTCACCAGCAGGTGTCTGTCAGTTACGATGTTCTCGAAGCAAAGTGCTGACCGGCCTTGTACTTAACCTGCCAGAAGCCCGAGGAGTTGGCCTTCATGTTCAAATACCAGCACGATTCCCGCCGCCTGCGAATTCTCTGCCTCTTGACGCTGCTCGTTGCCAACCAGTTCTCTTTCGCCGATCGCATCGCCGCCCAGGAGCGGCCCGCCGCCGATGCTAACCCGAATCAGGAGCCGCTCGAGAATCCCTTCGTGCGACGCATTAGCATTCCCGATTTCCCCAAGGACATGCAGTGGCTGAACACCAGCAAGCCGCTCACCAAACAGGACTTGAAAGGCAAGTTCGTGGTCCTCGACTTTTGGACCTATTGCTGTATCAACTGCATTCACATCCTGCCCGAGCTGAAGAAGCTGGAGAAGGCATATCCGAATGAGCTAGTCGTGATCGGCGTCCACTCGGCGAAGTTCGAAGCCGAAAAGAAGACCAAAAACATCGAGGAAGCGATTCTCCGCTACGAGATTGAACATCCGGTCATCAACGACGCGGAACATCGGGTCTGGGACAGCTTCGGCATCCAAAGCTGGCCGACGGTGTTAATGATCGATCCCGAGGGGAAAGCGGTCTGGGGGACCGGCGGCGAGATTGAATTCAAGACAGTCGACGCCGTGCTCAAGGCAGCGATTCCTTACTACGCACAACAAGGGACACTCGACCGCACGCCGATGAAGTTCGACTTGCTGGCGGACCAGCAAGATCCGACGCCGCTGCGCTTCCCCGGCAAAGTGCTCGCCGACGAAGCCAGCAACCGGCTGTTCATCGCGGATAGCAACCACAACCGCATCGTCGTCGCGTCGCTGGACGGCAACCTGCTCGACACGATCGGCTCGGGAGCCATCGGGCGCGACGATGGCAACTACGACAAGGCGTCGTTCGATCATCTCCAAGGCATGGCCATCGACGGCGAAACACTGTACGTCGCCGATACCGAAAACCATCTGCTGCGGAAGGTGGACCTCAAGTCAAAGCTCGTAACGACGATCGCGGGAACCGGAGCCCAACGCCGCAGCGCGTGGCCCGGCATGGAGAATCTCGATCTGACGGGCGCGTTACCGCAACGATTCGTTGGCGAACCGCTGGAGACGGCGATCAACAGCCCGTGGGCGCTGTGGGTCCACAAGGACGCGCTGTATATCGCGATGGCCGGTCCGCATCAAATCTGGAAGATGCTGCTCGACGGATCAGAGATCGGACCCTACGCCGGGAACGGCCGCGAAGACATCGTCGACGGACCGCTGCTGCCACCCGTCCCGTATCAGGAAGGATACTCTTCTTTCGCGCAGCCGAGTGGTCTCGCGTCCGACGGCGAGTGGCTGTTCGTCGCGGACAGCGAAGGCAGCTCGATCCGAGCAGTACCCTTCGACCTCAAACGTGAAGTTCGCACGATCGTCGGCACGTCGAAGTTGGCAGGCGGACGCCTGTTCGCCTTTGGAGACGTGGATGGCGAGCAACCGTTAGCAACCTACGCCTTGGACGACACAGGGAACGTGCTTCGCGACCCGACCGGTTATCCGATTATTCAGGGCGTGCGATTGCAACACGCCCTGGGCGTGGCCTATCACGACGGCAAGATCTACGTCACGGATACCTACAACAACAAAATCAAAGCGGTCGACGCAAAGACCGGTGCGACCAGGACGATCGCGGGCACCGGTGAACCTGGCATTTCCGACGCCCCCGCTCAATTCGACGAACCCGCCGGCATCACTTACGCGAACGGCACCCTCTACATCGCCGACACCAACAACCACCTCATCCGCACCCTCACCCTCGCCACCGGCAGCGTCGGCCGGTTTGAGGTTCAGGGGCTGAAGGTGCCGGCTCAATAGACAAGTCAGGGCATCGAGATAGTCGTCTGACAAGGGTGAGTCGTTCATTTGAGATCGGATAACGATCATGGATTTACTCGAATGGATGTTCTGCTCTTTCTTGGTATCCGAGCGGCATGCTACTAACCGGCTAATCTTGGGTTCCAAGGGGACCAGCCCGTTGGGGACCAAGGAACAAATTCAGCATCACTCGAGAGGCCCGATTTCGTCACGGATCACCAGATTCTGAACACCCCAGGGCCTTTCATTTGTTGAAGCTACGCAAGATGTACGACGGGCCTCCGAGCCCCTCGATTAACGAGTTGCGTACGGCGACGGGCTCGGAGGCCCGTCGTACAAAGCCCGCACTTTGAAAAAGTGAAAGGCCCTGTGGCTGCCCCGACTTGGCCTACACAGTGCTGGCGGCGTATCGCGATTTCAGCGAAGCGCCCCGCCTACTTCCGCGCCACGACGCGATGAAAGTGTAATTGCACTTCGCGGGCGACGACGCGGCGGACACCTTCGACGAGACAGCGGGGTTCGTTGTCGGCGTGGCCAATGCGGATGATGTTGTCGAGCGCTTCGCCGGGTGGGACGGTGAACGTGGCTTGGTTGATGATCTGGTTGCCGGCGTCTAGTTCGGGGACGATAAAGTGGCACGTGGCACCGTAGGTCAGCATCCGATTGGCGTAGGCGTCGTGATAGGGCCGGATGCCGGGGAAGCTGGGGAGAAGGCCGTGGTGCAAGTTGATAATGCGACCGCCGGCGTACTTCCAACAGGCGGCGGCGGTCAGGATTCGCATGTAACGCGATAGTACCACGTAGTCCACTTCGTATTGATCCAACAACGCGACGAGCTGGTCATCGTCAACGCGTCCCTGCGAATCGCCGATGTTGTGCCACGGAACGTTGAATTGCTCGGCAATGCCCCGACACGCATTGCGATTTCCGATCACGACGGTCGGATCGGCTTTGATCTGGCCGTCGCGGATCGCGCGGAGCAGAGCCAGCGGCGTCTCTTGACGATAAGTGGTACAGATCGCGAGTCGCGGGCGCGAAGCTCGTTCGTCCGGTGACCAGACGCGAATCGCAAGATTCTTCAGCGAACCAATCTCTTTCAACGCGTTACGCACGGCGTCGAGCCGCTCGGCGGGCAGGTCAATCCGCAGCAACATCGCGAACAAAGCTTCCTCGTCATGGTCATACATCTGGACTTCGGCGATGTTCGCCCCTTCGCTCGTGACGTAGTGGATGATGGGGTCGACCAGGCGGACGTTGTCAGGACCGACGGCGGTGATGATGATTTGCATGTGAGGTCAGAGGTCAGAGGTCAGAGGTCGGAGGTCGGAGGTCGGAGGTCGGAGGTCGGAGGTCGGAGGTCAGGAAGCGACAGGCATTAGTTTCGCGATCCTTTGCAGTAGCCGAGCTTAGCAAATGAGGCCTGACGTGGGCAATGTCCATTAGACGTTCTGACCGACCTCCGACCCCTGACCTCTGACCCCTGGCCTCCGACCTCCGACCGCGTCGCCTGTTCACCAGAGAAACGGTTTGTTACCTTTTAGACCAGCCCGAATTGCGACTCGGAACGAGGATACATCGATGGAAGCAACCCTGACTCGAAAGCCGTCCCGCGAGGAATTGAAGCCCGGCGAAGTGCTGTGCGATCACTGCACGGCCAAGTGCTGCCGGTATTTTGCGTTGCCCCTCGATACGCCGACGACGCAACGCGACTTCGACTTTATACGTTGGTACTTGTTGCATGATCGAGCGAGTGTGTTCACCGAAGACGAGACCTGGTATCTCCTGGTCCATACGGTCTGCAAGCATCTGCAGGCGGATCAGCGGTGCGGCATCTACGAGACACGTCCCCAGATCTGCCGCGAGTACACCACCGACAATTGTGAATATGACGACGATTGGGTTTACGATCGCTACTTCGAGACGTCCGAGCAAGTCGCGGAGTACGCCGAGGCCGTTCTCCAGCGCCCCGGCAAATCGATCCGCGGCCGCAAGCCGCCGCTGTTGCCAATCGTCTGACCTCTGACTCCTGTCTTCCGCCCTCTCCCCCATGGCTCTGATTCCACCACGCACGCTGAAAGGCTTTCGCGATTATCTCCCCGAGGCGATGATTCCGCGCGAGCAACTGATTGCCACGGCACAACGCGTCTATCGTTCGTATGGGTTCAGTCCGATCGATACGCCGGCGCTGGAGTATCTCGAAATCCTGACCGGCAAGGGCAGCGACGAGACGGATCGCCAGTTGTACAAGTTCCAAGATCATGGCGGCCGCGACGTTGGGCTGCGGTTCGACCTGACCGTGCCTCTCGCACGATTCGCTGCCCAACATATCCAGAAACTTGGGACGCCGTTCAAGCGCTACCACATCGCCACCGTCTGGCGCGGGGAGAACACGCAACGCGGCCGTTACCGCGAGTTCATGCAGTGCGACTTCGACACGATCGGTACGAAGTCCGTCACGGCGGACATCGAAACAGGTCTGGTGATTCACGACCTGCTGCGCGCGATCGGCTTCTCGAAGTTCACCATCCGCATCAATAACCGCATGGTGTTGAATGGCTTGCTGGACAAACTCGGATTGGCGGACAAATCGACCGAGCTGCTGCGATCGCTCGACAAACTTGCCAAGATCGGTCGTGACAAAGTCGCCGCCGAGATGATTGCCGCTTCCGGTGCGACGGCCGCGCAAGCGGATGAGGTGCTCAAGCTTTCCGAGCTTGCCGGATCGAACGCCGATATCCTCCAGCAACTCGGGCCGCTCGTTGCCGGTAGCGAAACGGGTGAAGAAGGCGTTGGCCGCTTGGGCGAAGTGTTAGCCGGAATCGCCGCTGCCGGGATCGACGATGCTCGCCTTCTACTCGACGTTTCGATCGCACGGGGATTGGACTACTACACCGGCGTGATCTTCGAGACTTTTTTGGACGATCTGCCAACGATCGGGAGCGTCTGTTCAGGAGGCCGCTACGACAATCTCGCCGGACTATTCACCAAGCAAGAGCTGCCCGGCATCGGCGCTTCGCTGGGGTTGGATCGATTGCTCGCCGCGATGGAAGAACTCGACATGTTGGCCAAAGTCCGCACGACGGCTCCTGTCTTCATGCCGTACTTCGATCGCGAGCGATTGGGCGACTATTTGGCACTTGCCGCACAAATACGTGGTGCCGACATCGGCGTGGAAGTGTTCCCTGAGCCGAAGAAGCTCGGGCAGCAGCTGAAGTATGCTGACAGCCGTGGTTTTTCGGTTGCCGTGATCGCGGGTGGCAACGAATTCGCCGCGCGGACTGTGCAGTTAAAAAACCTGCACAGCGGCGACAGCGAGGAAGTGTCCCTGGCCGAAGGGAGTGCTGTGCTGGTTGCACGGATTCGTTCGATCCTATCGATCGTTTAATTCAACGATCGCAGGATGCGAAGTCTACAAGTGATTCTTCCGCGATCGCTCCACGCGATGTGCGAGCTATAGTTTCGAGTCCCGATCGGAGCGGCGGTAAGGGGTTTGCTGTGCTCCGAGGACGAAACGTTTTCTGATACTTCGCAAGACATGTCCACGCTCGACGCCAATCGCCGCATCCTGATCATCGACGACAACGAGTCGATTCACGCCGATTTTCGCGCTTTGTTGGCTCGCTATCGAAACGCAAATTGCGTGCTTGATGCTTCCAAACGGTTGTTGTCAGGCGAGGCACCAACTCCGACGTCGATTCCGGAATTCGAAATCGACTCGGCCTATCAAGGCCAGGAAGGGCTGGAACTGGTCCAGTCCGCGAAGCAAGGCGAGCGACCGTACTCACTGGCGTTTGTCGACGTTCGGATGCCGCCGGGATGGGACGGAGTCGAGACGACTCGCGCGTTGCTTGCGACGGATGATGAGTTGCAGGTCGTGATCTGTTCGGCCCACTCGGATTGCTCACTCGAAGACATCTTACGCCCGTTCGCCGGGACCGGGCGTGTGATGTTGCTGAAGAAGCCGTTCGATATCGCCGAGACTTGTTTGCTGGCCACTTCGCTGTCTGACAAATGGCGGTTAACGCATGAGACGAATCGGCGACTCCGACGACAGTGCGACCAGATCTCGAATACCCGCCGCGTGATGTCGATCATTGAAAGTTGTTTGGACGAACTCGAACACGCGCACGACGAACTGCGCGGCCACGCCAGCCTGTTGACGCAACGCCTCGAACAGCGCCAAAAGGAGATCGCCGGCACACGCGACTTGACGATGTTCGCTCTGGCTCAGCTTGCCGACTCGCGTGATCCAGAGACCGGCGAGCACTTGTTACGCATGCGAGCCTACGCGCAATTGCTTGCGGAACACTTGTCCAAGCACGGGCCGTACGCGGGTGCCATCGATCGCCAGTTCCTGGCCGAGTTCTATCGTTCGACACCGTTGCACGATATCGGTAAGGTCGGCATCCCCGATCAGATTCTGCTGAAGCCAGGACCACTGACGCACGACGAATTCGAGATCATGAAGCAGCATACGATCATCGGAGCCGAAGCGTTGGAGAACGCTGCGAAACAGAGCAACTTCGGCGGCTTCCTGACGATGGCAGCCGTGATCGCCCGCTCGCACCATGAGAAATTCAACGGAGCCGGTTATCCAGATGGGCTGGCGGGGCAAGCGATCCCGCTGTGCGCCCGGATTACGGCGGTGGCCGATGTCTTTGACGCCTTGACGTCCGCGCGGGTTTACAAAGACGCCATGCCATGCGAAGAAGCTCGCGAATTGATCGTGTCCCAATCGGGCCAGCACTTCGATCCCGCGGTGATCGCGGCCTTGGCCGCATGTTACGACGAGTTCTTGAAGGTCAAGGCAGCAGTCGACGAGGGAGACGTTGATCCCGGTACACCTGTCGTCTGCACGACTCACCCGCTCGCATTGATCGAGTCGGAGTCGCTGCTCGGCGGCGTCGCGATGCAGACTACGCTGTGAACGTTCGACGCCTGTGATCTTCTGTTCCGACAGTTGCCTCGCCTTGGAAATTGTCCCTCGCTTCGCCAGCCCGGATTATTCATGAACCGGTCAGCATTCTTGAAAATATACGTTTGTGAAACGAGTTACGGTTATCTTGCCCAACACACCGCGCCTATTAGCCGCCACGCGCTAGCGAGCGGTTCTCTCGAAGTTCGCGTCAACTCAACAACTCGCGGAAAGCAAGCCGCACCCGCGATCGCCGTGGATGGCGATGGCGACATCATCGTGGCTTGGGAAGGCCGAGGTTCCGGCGACGACAAAGGAATCTTCATGCAGCGATTCTCCGCCGCTGGTTTGCCGATCGGTAGTGAAACGCTTGTCAATACCACGACGGATCGAACGCAAAGCGATCCGGGCGTCGCCGCCACTTCGTCTGGTTCCTTGGTGGTGACATGGTCGAGTTCTCGGCAAGACGGACACGGTTGGGCCGTCATCGCACAGCAGTTCGATGCAGCTGGCGGGAGAATCGGCGCTGAGCAGATCGTCAATACGACCACGAAAGGATCGCAACGAGACAGTTCGGTCACAGTG
This sequence comes from Planctomycetota bacterium, assembly GCA_027622275.1. Lineage (GTDB taxonomy): Bacteria > Planctomycetota > Planctomycetia > Pirellulales > Pirellulaceae. Next base: position 14,222 of record JAQBZB010000039.1, read on the forward strand.
CAGGATAACGGCAACTTTCTGGTCGCCTGGAGTGGACGTGGATTCGGCGATAATCATGGCGTGTTTGCCAGACGCTATGTGGAAGAAGGTGGCACTGATACAACTCCGCCGACGATTACGGTTGGGTTAGCGAATGACACAGGAACGAGCAGCTCGGGTAGTGTGACATCTGATCCCACGGTGGCGGGGTCCGTCGTTGACGCGAGTCCGCTCGCTTCGTTCACACTGACGATCCCGGAGCTGTCGGTCGGACCGATCGGGATTCTGAACGAAGTTAATCCCGTCGACGGATCCTACAAATTGACTCGCGTTACCCTCGAAGCGGCGATCGGCGCGACCTTGGGCGACGGCAATTACACGGTGCGATTACAAGCGACGGATGTACATGGCAATGTTTCCATCATCAGCGAGGTCGCCTTCGAGTTGGATACTACCAGCTCGACACCTGCGATCCTGTCGATCACCGATGACACGGGGTCCAGCTCGACCGATGCGATCACCAGCGACAACTCGCTGATCTTTCAAGGCACGGGAGAAGCCGGCAGCGTCATCTCGCTTACCGAAGCAATGCTTGGCGATTACGGTTCCACGACCGTTGAGGCATCTGGATTGTGGACACTCGACGCGAACCACATTTTACTCAACCACGGCAGCTACAGCTTCACTGCCGTCGCTCGCGATATCGCCGGAAATGTCAGCAGCAACTCGGCCACATTCGTCGTGACCATTGATCAACTTGCTCCCGCCGCGCCAACAAGTCTCGATCTCGTCGCCACCAGCGACACGGGAACCAGCGACAGCGACAACCTGACCGCTGATTCAACTCCGACATTCTCGGTCGATGCGGAATTGGGTTCGCTGGTAATGCTCTTTGCGAATGGTGTGCTCGTTGGCCAAGACGTCGCGAATAGCGTCGTCGAGATTACAGCCAGCGAACTCGCGGACGGCGTTTACGACATCACCGCGACGGCCACCGATCTGGCCGGTCACGTCAGCGTTGTATCCGCCGCATTGCCAGTTGAGATCCGAAGTGCGGCGTTGACGGCACCCGCATTCGACCTGACTGCGGCGAGCGATTCCGCGCCAGTTGGCGACCAAGCTACGACGTTCGAGATCGTGGCTTTGGCCGGGCAAACTGCTCCGAACCTGACGGTCGAAGTATTGGAGTTGAATCAGCGGGCCACGGCGAACAACACGGGGGCCTTCACGTTGCTCGGGATCCCGCTTCGGCTCGGCGACAACATCTTTACCATCAAAGCCAGCGACTTGGCGGGCAACACGGCACAGTTCTCGCGGACGATCACTCGATCACCCGTGGCCGACGGCATCGTGTTGGCTGAGGGCGATCGATTCGTCACCGAACACAGCGAAACCGTGGCGTTGGGACAGTTGCTCGGCACGCGCACGATTCGCTTTGATCTCGCTGCGGATTTCGATACGACCGCTGCCGGGACGGCGTTGGAAGATGCGTTTCTGGTCTATCTTGTCGATTCGAATGATCCCACTCAAACATTGCTCGACCGAGGTGAAAACGGCACGGCTCTATTCATGCTGGCTGGTGATCGCTTGGAACTTACGCCTGGCATCGTTCGATTTCGTCGAGATCGACGTCACTAGCCTCGGCGATTTGACCGCGGGCTTGCTCGTCTTTCAGTTGCTCGGCAGCGACAACGATAACGGTACGCAGATTGAAATCACCAACCTCACGAATACACTCGACCAACTTGGCATCGAAGCCGGTGCGTTTCCCGTCGATGACTATCTTGCCTCGCGCGGTGACAGCGTCAATCTCGCGGACTTTACGCAGTCGACCGACCTCCAGCCGCTGTTGTCCAACGTGCGGTTTGATTCCGCGACAGGTCGCTACACGGCGGAGCTGCGCATCATGAACCACGGTGCGGCGATTGGTCGACACGCCATTGTCAGCTTCCCGGACTTGCCTGCCGGTGTCTCGTTGCTCGATCCATCCGGTGTCACCCCGAGCGGCGTGCCATACCTTAGTCTCCGCAACGCCATTCAAAGCGGCGGTTTGCTGCATGGTTCCACATCCGACGGCGTTCAGATCGAGTTCGATAACGCGCAACTGCTTCGATTCGCGTTAACGCCACAAGTACTGGCCGGCCCGCTCAATCAAGGACCGACATTGGCCCCGATCGACTCGGTCACGCTCAAGCCAGGGCAATTCGCCGACATCTTGCTGGATATTACTGATACGGACGGCGATTCCCTGACGGTCGACGTCCTGTCCCAGCAGGGCGAGTTACCGACGGGACGGCTGTCTGGCAATCTACTCCGTTTCCAGCCGACGTTCGATGACGTCGGTATGTATGACCTGCCGGTGACCGTTAGCGACGGGGTTTTGCAAACGAGCCGTTCATTCCAAGTGACGGTCGAACCCGATGCGACGGGTACGACGCGAATTTCCGGTGTTGTGCAAAACGTCGACCTGCAACCGCTGCCCGGTTTGCCGGTCGAAATCGGCGGCGTCCAAACGACAACCGATGCCAATGGCGCGTTCTTCCTCGAGTTCGCCGGTGCCTTGCCGAGCGATACGCTGAAGATTCACGGTGAAGGCTGGACCGGCTCCGAGGCCTATCCGTTTATTGCCGAGAAGCTACCGCTTGTCCTCGGACATGAAGTGTTTGAGAACCTCGAAAATGCGATCGTGCGACCAATCTTCTTGCCCGCGTTAGATACCGCCCAAGCGCAACCGATCGATCCGGCAACGTCCGCTTTCGTCGTCGTGTCGTTGCAGCCGAACGAAGCCCCGGCAACCGTGTCTGTTGCCGCCGGATCACTCGAAGACCAGCAAGGCAATCCCTACACAGGCAACTTGAGCATTACGGAAGTCCCGCGTGATCTCACACCCGCCGCACTGCCCGGCAATGTCATGCCGGATGTGGTCGTCACGATCCAGCCCGGCGAGATGGTGTTTACTCAACCCGCGCCCCTCAGTCTGCCGAATCGTGCCGGATATCCCGTCGACGAGCTGTTCGATTTGATGTCGATCAACCCAGTGACTGGCGATTTTGACGTGGTCGGCACGGGACGCGTGACGGGCACGCAGATCGAAACTATCGAGGGCGGCGTGCGGAACAGCAGCTGGCATTTCTTCCGTCGCCGTCCGCCGGAACTTGAACTCGATCCACTCGACTTGCCCGAAAATGAACAGGACGGTTGCAATTGCGATTGCCCGGAATGCGAAGCGACGGTGACGACCGGCTCGCGCGTCGAATTGCACTCCGGCTCCTACATCGAGTATCACGAATTGGTCGGCTATCAGTCGCAGGGCCAGACCAGAAGCTGGCAATTGACGTACGACTCGAAGCGCGTCACCCCACAGCCGATCGTTCAGTTCGGTTACGCCAACGTCCAGTCGGCTCCCGATCGGCGGCTCGGCGCGTCGGTCTCTTGGCGGCCCGTCGGCGGCAGCTTCAATCAAGCCGTTGGATTGGCACAGGGTGGCGGCGGATCATCAACGGCACCATCGTTTCAACACTATTGGTCGATTCCGGCGGATGGTAACTTCGAGGCGGCGCTGCAAGTCGATATGCGTCACGCACCCTCGGGACATTACAACGTCGAACTCAAGAGCGGGTTGGTGCAATACGTCGACGGCCAGGCGTTCGGCGTCAGTAACAGCGCCTTCGTGCCCGTCGAAATCGTGAATACGACCGACAGCGTATTTGGGGCCGGCTGGGGACTCAACGGGCTGACGGAATTGGTGCTTAATCCGGACGGTTCGATTTTGAGGATCGATGGCGATGGAAGCGAGTTGCTTTTCACGGCCACCGGAGCGGGCACCTTCACCTCGCCGCCGGGTGACTTTAGCACTCTCGAACTGGTGGACGAGGGGAGCGGTTCGATCTATCGCCGAACCTTCAAGAACCAGACGGTTGACCGCTATCGCAGCGTTTCCGCACCGTCCAGTCGCAGTACACCGCAGCGTGCGGCACAGATTGAAACGATGACCGATCGCAACGGGAATGAAACTCGCTTTGAATATGATTCCCAGAATCGGCTGAGTCGGATCATCGATCCGGTCGGGCTGGCCACGGTCCTGAATTATGCGGGCGGGAAGGTGACTTCGATTACCGATCCGGCCGGTCGAGCCACGGAACTCGACTACGATGCCGCTGGCAATTTGATCCGCATTAGCGACCAAGTTCACCGGGCACGCGGCCCAAGGCGAGTAATCGTTGAACAACCAAAAAGCGCAAACGAAGCGGAAGACGGTGAAAAGCCGAAAGACGAGCGTACTCCCGGCAAGTAGAGTTGGGCCTTCGCGATTTAGGACGATGTTTGTGTTCCCTGTTGCCACCCGTTTCCTCTAGTGGTGTCACAAGATCTCGTCCATGTCGTTTGTACCGCAACCCCCTCTCAGAACCAGACGAGCGCCGTTAATGCATCCGGCTCCCAGCCAACACCTGTCACCAAGACACAATTGACGTGGTAATACTGAAAGTGACCTTGCAGCTTGGCATGCAGCGTCCGCCAGACATCTGCCGTCGGTTTCGTCAGGTTCGCGCGGAACCAGTCTTGCAACGCCCGGTACTTCGCCGCCAGCTTCTTCGTTGCCGTTTTCCTGTTCAGTTTGAACTTGCCTGCGCGGCTGTGGCCGCAGTAATGCGTGAAACCGAGGAAGTCGAATGTGCCCGGAGTCCCTTCGCCGCGGCGAGTGGTTTCTCGCTCGGCGAAACGGCCAAACCGTAGCAGCTTCGTCTTCTCTTCGGCCAACTCCAACGAGAACCGGGCCCATCGCTTGGGCAACACTTCTTGAAATCGCAACGCGTCCGATTCTAACTCAAACGCACAGATGAAATCATCTGACCGAGCACACTTAACGCCTGGTGGCAGGAGCGACCTGGGCGGAATCCGTAGGAAGCGTCACTAAAGTCCACTTCGTAGATCCGCTGGAGGATCATCACGACCGCGCGCTGCACGATCTTCTCTTCCACGCAAGCCATCCAGCGGGCGTCGACCAACGCTGCGCGTCGGTGCCCGGCCATTGCCTTTCGGAATGTCGCGACGCAGGCGGGGGTGAGGCCGATAGCTTTGACGGTGCAATCTGGTTTCGAGATCTTGCAAGTTCTCCCGCAAGTTGGCCTCGTATTGATCCACCGTCACGCCATCGATCCCCGGTGCCTTGTCTCGCTTGAGCTTGCGGAAGGCGTACCAGAGCAGTTCGTAGTTCAACCTTGAGTAGAGGTTGTTGAACGTCGCTGTTGGTTCGCTTTCCGCTCGAGTGGTGATGCGATCCAGCCAGGTTAGCACCGAGGGTCCGTCGCTAGGTACGGTCGTCTCGCGTCTGGATACCCTGTCGAGGTAAGACAACGCTGCATCGTGCTGCTAGAATGGTTCAAATGTGGTACTTGCCATTCACGAGCTTTCGGAAATCTCCGCCTGTCGTCGAGGGCGGTGTTCGCCCCGGCATGAGTTGGGGCGCACGGATGATTTTTCTTACAACATTTTCGCCGATCCCGTCGAGGTCCACGACTTACGCGCCACGATGCTGCATCTGCTGGGCATCGACCATCGCCGTCTCACGTTTCGCTTCCAAGGCCGGGATCATAGGCTGACCGATGTCCACGGGCGAGTCGTGCGCGAGTTGCTCGCATGAAGGCTGTCGGCAGAGGGACGAACTGCTTTGGAACACATTCGTGTTTGGATATAACTGTTGCCATTCTCGACAGATGAACCTGCCGCCGCTGGCGCGAAGGAGCACGGCCATGAATCGCCTCTTGCTGACTTGTAGGCTCGCTTTCTGTTTCAGCCAGCTTGCGATGGCCGACAACTGGCCTGCCTGGCGTGATGTGGCCGTACGTGGGCATGCACGACGCCGCGCGGGCTTGCCGCTCCGAGCGGATGTTCGTGGGCACGAAGCAGTCGGCTTTTCAATGGCTACCGCCTCGACACACTATGTCCTGAGTTACGAAAATCGCTCACGCAGCAGTTCGGCGGCTTGGCACAGGGCTTTGAGTTTCATGTAAGCTTCATCCAAATCCATCGGATTCTGGACGGATGGCGAGAATCCGCAGTCGGGATGCAGCGTGATACGGTCACTGTTCACGTAACGAAGAGCACCCTCCACACGGTCGACGATGTCTTGGGGAGTTTCCACTTTGCGGTCGCAATGATCGATGCATCCGAAGCCGAGCCGCACATCCTTGGGAAAATTGGCGAGCGAATCCGTACCGCCCGCGACCGGCGTTGCGTACTCCAGGGAGATCGTGCCGACCCGCACGTTGGCCAGCGCCGGCATGATCAGGTCATACGGTCCTTCGCTGCCGTGTTTGCGGTCAAAGTGCGCGTGACAAAGGTGCATTGCGGTGTCGATGCCCTCGATGCCCTCGACAGTTTGATTGACGAGGTCGACGCATAAGTCCATCTCATACTGCACGTCCGTGATTCCCTCCTTGGCACGGAAGCTGGGATCGACCAAAGTGCAAAGCCACGGTTCGTCCAACTGTACGGTATCCGCGCCCGCCTCGCGAAGTGCCTCGATCTCTCGCCGCAGAACCGGCACGCAGGCGGCCATGAACTGTTCGCGATTTGGATACGCCGCGCGCGAATATTGGGGATGCCACATTCGCCGCCCGATGATGTACGGAGATGGGATGGTTGCCTTGACACGCCGCTGCGTGCGCATGCGAAGGAATCGCACTTCGTCGGCCGCGATCGGACGATGATACTCGAGTGGTGCGACGACCGCCGGGTACGGCAAGCCGCCGCTGGGGTTCAGATCGTGTTGAAAACCGCGTACACGTTCGGCAAACACCTTGACGTAGCTTTCCCGTCTCCATTCACCGTCGGTGATCTCTCCGAGCCCGCTGCGCTCTTGCAACACGATCGCTGATTCGATGGCGCGGTCAAGCAGGCCGTCAGCCTCGTCCTCGCTGATTCGCCCTTCCTTTCGGTCCAGGATCAATTCGCAAACCCAGCTCGGTCGAGGTAAGCTGCCGATGACAGTCGTGGGAAACAAAGTGTCCGCCATGGTCGTGCTCCGGTGTGCCTGTTGAACTCACAATCCAGCGTTATCTTGTCTCTCTTATTGTTTCGCGCCCCGTGATGTCGCGTTTTGTGTCTGCCGCGCTACGCGCGTGATGATACCATCTTCTTGGTCTACAATCGCTGCGTCCCATGAAGCCGCCGGGGCCGTAAGCCGTGCCGGCTCGTCAGCCGAAAGGACGGCCCGATGTGTCAACGTCGTTGCCATGATACCGGCGGTAGCCTGACAGAATCTGCGACGATCCATTGCTATTTCCAAACCAAAGAACCTCCGGCAGTAGCTTTGGCACCCGACTCTGGCCGCCTGTCGTGGTGCATAGCCGCGCGATGCTATCATAACCGCTCGTGGAATGTGCGTAGCCGATTTGCACAACTTTCTCGGCGCAGCTACGGTACCACCACTGCACCGACCTGATGAAAAGCCGAGGCGAAATGCACGTGATGGGTGTGTCCAGCGGCGACGTGACGGGCTCCCGCCACGTGTTCGCAATGCTTGCCAATCCATGACAGACTGCGCTGGTGAGTGATTGGGTACCCGCTCCCCTCTGCGGGTCGATTCGCACGCCTTGCACTTGGCAAACGGGGTGGTGTGAACAAAGAATATGCGGATTGATGCCGGACATGCTGTTCTGTCCAAAGATCGCTGCTATCGGCTACTCGACATACCCCGCTTCGAGAAACAAGAGACAAGCTTGACTGGCCCAACCAACCAAGAGTTGTTTCAACGCATCTGGAGCCTCAGTTGGCCCATCGTCGTTTACCATGTCTTGGAAATGACCGTCGGGTTCGTCGATTTTCTCATGGTGCGTCCGTTCGGGCCGGAGGCGACGGCTGCCATGGGCCTCAGTCGCCAAGTGACCTTTCTGGTGGAAGGGGCGGCGATTGCCATCGCAACGGGCGTGATCACGCTGGTGAGCCAGGGCGTTGGAGCGCGCGGCATTCCTGGCAGCGGGCTGCGCGGCATCGATCAGGTTAACAGCGTTGTTCGACAAAGCGTGTATCTCGTGCTGATCTTGGGACTGCCGACCGCACTGGTCGGCTACTGGCTCAGTCGCCCGTTGCTGCTCGGCATGCATGCCGACGCCGGGACGCTGGCGTATGGCACGCCTTACCTGCGTGTGTACTTTTCGGGCATTGTCTTCTTGTGGGGCAATGTAGTGGGGGCCGCAATCTTTCGCGGCCAAGGCGACGTGAAGACTCCCCTGAAGCTGGCGCTGGGAATCAACCTGCTGAACGTCGTGGCCAACTACATTTTCATTTTTGGGGCGGGTCCGGTGCCGGCGTTCGAAGTTCAAGGCGCGGCGATAGGTACAGTGCTGGCCCGGGCCTGCGCGGCGCTGTTGTATTTGGGGCTTCTACTGCGAGGGACAGGGCTGGCTCGACTTCAAGTGGATCAAGACGCGATGCATCCAAACCGCAATCGCTGGGGATTTGATTTGCAGATGATAGCGAGGATCTTGCGCATCGGAGTCCCCATGGCCTTGGCCGGTCTGTTGCGGAACGGTTCCCGGTTGGTGTTCTTGGCAATCGTTGGCGTGACTAGTTTGGGAGTTTCGTTTCACGCCGCGATTGGCATCGGATTGCAGGTGCGTTTGCTCAGCGTCCTGCCTGCAGTTGCCTTTCAAGTCGCCACGGCGACGCTCGTGGGTCAGGCGATTGGGCGAGGAGATTATCGGGAAGCGGAAGCGTTGGGGAACCGCAGCTTTCAGTTGTTGGCGCTGATCATGGTCGTGGTGGTGCTGCTGATCATCGTGTTTGCCGGTCCGTTGGCGGGGTGGCTGATCGATTCGCCGGAAGCCGCCGAGTTGGGAGCCACGGTCTTGCGATGGTTCGCTGTGGCCCAGCTATTCAGCGCGCTGAGCATCGGCACGCAGGGCGCGCTGATGGGCGCGGGAGACACCGCGCCCACCCTGCGTTATACGCTCGTGTCGCAGTGGTTGGTGATGCTGCCGCTGGCCTACGTCTTGTTGTATGCCGGTTGGGTTCCCGGCGGCCCGCTGTTGGCCTGGACCGTAGCGCCGGCGCTCTCGCTGCTGCTCACTCAACGGCGCTGGCGCGGAGGACGATGGAAAGCCGTTCGCGTGTGACGCCGAGCACTAATGTGTTGCGTTACTTGTTTCGCGCGCCGCGAGTGATATCATGGCGGCTGTCCGAAGTCGAAACGCTACGAATTTCAATCTCCTCAGCAAACAGGGAGGCGTTGCGGTGACCAAGTACCCTTCTCTTCAATTGATCGCCAACGTCCGGGGCGGATTTGGCATCACGCCGTTGCTGTTCATCGCGTTGTTCGTGGGAGTCTCCGGTTGCGGGCAAAAGGCGGCCAACCAAGCGCGGCAGCAAGCCGAAGTGGCGCACGAGCGGGCTCAAGTTGCGACAGCGGAGGCGGAGCAATTACGTCAGGAGTTGGAAGAGTTGAAGAAAGGGGCGAACGAGCCCGATCCGGTCAGCTCGAACGCGCCGCCGGAACCCGAGCCAGTCGCCGATCCTGAGCCGGCATTCAACGAACCACCCGCAGCGGCAACCGCTGTTGCCATCGAGGCTGCCGAACCGGTGGGACCCGTCGATGACGAGGACCTCCTAACGGCTCAAGACAACAACGCCAATTGGTTGATGTACGGTCGCACCTACAACAGCCAGCGTTACAGCGGGCTCGATCAGATCAACAAAGACAACGTCTCGGAATTGTTGCCAGTCTGGACGTTCCAGACGGGTGTGCTGGACGGCTTTGAATGCTCGCCCTTGGTAATCGACGGCATCATGTACATCACGACTCCGTGGAATCACGCCTATGCGATCGATTGCAAAACGGGTTCGCAGCTGTGGCACTATCAAAAGTCGCTGCCGGAGAACCTGGCTCTGTGCTGCGACGCCGTCAATCGGGGCTTTGCCGTCTATGGCGAAAACCTGTACATGTCGACACTCGACGCGCATCTGGTGTGTCTCGACAAGAACACGGGCGACGAGATCTGGGACACCGCGATCACCGCTTACAACGAGAACGGAGAAGAGGAGCAAGACATCTACAAAATGGCGTACAGCGCCACGGTCGCGCCGTTGGTGGTCAAAGGAAAAGTGATCATCGGCATCAGCGGTGCGGAGTATGGCATCCGCGGATTCATCGACGCCTACAACGCCGAGACCGGTGCGCGGGAGTGGCGTTTTTACACCGTGCCCGACGCGGACGACGAAGCGGAACATGCCAAAGAGGCGCTGAAGTCGTGGGGAGAAAACTCTTGGCTGACTGGCGGAGGTTCGGCCTGGGTGACCGGCACGTATGACCCGGAGTTCAACACACTGTACTGGGGCATCGGCAATCCGTCGCCCGACTTCAACGGAGAAGTTCGCAAGGGAGACAATCTCTACACCTGTTCAATCCTGGCCCTCAACCCCGACGACGGCACCTACAAGTGGCACTTCCAAAACAGCCCGCACGACGTGTGGGACTATGACGGCGTCAACACGCCAGTCCTGGTCGATATCGAACGGGACGGACAGCCGATCAAGGCTCTGATCCAGGCGCATCGCAACGGCTACTTCTATTGCCTGAACCGCGAGAACGGCGAGTTCATCTACGGCAAACCGTTCTGCGAAGTAACATGGACGGACCGGACGCAAGGCGCGGACGGGCTCGACGCCAAAACAGGCCGGCCGTTCGTCAGCCCCAACGCGCTGCCGACCGAAGAAGGCGTTCGCGTTTGCCCCGGCGCGGCGGGCGGCAAGGAATGGAACCCCATGGCCTATCATCCAGGCACCGGTTTGGCCTATGTACCAGTGATCGAGAATTGTGCGAAGTTCACTTCCGGCAAGGCGTTCTTCATCAAAGGTCAACCCTACTGGGGAAGCTCGTTGACATTGATCGACGGCGAGGCGTCCGGCGCGCTGCGGGCGGTCGATGCGGCCACGGGCGAAATCAAATGGGACGTCGACACGCGTTCTCCGATGGTTGCCGGCGTACTCGCCACCGGCGGTGGATTGGTGTTCACCGGCGACGCCGAAGGGTTTCTCACCGCCTACGACGCCAGCTCGGGCGAAGACCTGTGGCATTTCCAATGTGGATCAGGCCATCACGCTTCGCCCATCACCTACACGCTCGACGGCAAGCAATACCTTGCCGTGTGCGTAGGTTGGGGCGGCTGGACTGCCGGTTTCGCTGGCGACGGCGCCCCGTGGCTGCGCGACGGTCGCCGGGGAAACACGCTGTTCGTGTTCGCGTTGCCGGATTGAGCGTTTCCGGTCCCTCTCGCTCCGGCAGACGACGCTCTTCAGGACTAGAGAATATCGAACAAAGAATGTCGAATGCGGAACGACAGAAAAGCGACAGGCTCTTCACTTCATCATTCAGAGTTCCTTGGTCGATATTCGACATTCATTGAACGATCGAGACGTACATGATCAGTTTTGAAACGCCCGCTAGCATGCGAGTAGGTCTTCGCAGCCTGGCCCTTGCGTCCGCTTGTTTTGTGATCCTCCTGAACACGGGGATCGCAACATCCGACGAGACGTCGAAGGACGCCGACAGCAAGCCGTTGGTCGTGTGCGCTGTGCCCACGGCGATGCCGCGGACGGGTCGCGCATCGGACGACTCACCGCAAGGTCTTGATGTCGCGGTAGCGCAGCTCGTGGCGAAACAACTCGGGCGGCAGATCGAGTGGCATTGGTGCGCCAGCGCTTCTTGCTCGTGGAGTTGCATCCGAGATGGCCGCTGTGACCTGGTCATCGGCGTACCGCATGGTTCAGGACCGTCACGCGAACTCGCGTGGAGCGTGCCTTACGCCGGCAGCCGCTTCGGGCTTGTCGTTCACAAGGACTCGCAGGGCATCAAGTCGGTCGCAGATCTGGACGGCAAACGAGTGGGAATCGTGAGCGGTACGGTTGCCTTGTCGTCAGAGGGCCACACGGCGGTTCAATTCAAGACGCGCGAGCAACTCGTGGAAGAGTTCGTCGACCAGCAGCTGGACGCCGCATTTGTCGATGACGATTTTGCGGCGTGGTATCTTCACGAGCACCAGGAACTGCCGCTGCGCCGCGTGCCGCAGTACGTCCCCCGCGAGCGCTGGAACATGGCCTTCGCCGTGCGGGCCAAAGACAAGCCGCTACTGGCCGATATTAATCGTGCCTTGCGAATCGTCTTGTCCAACGGTCAGGTCAGTAAAGCCTTCTCCGAGCAGGGCGTCGGGTATCGCGCGCCCTTTGCCAACACAGACGGCCGCGAGGTCGTTGAAGACAGCTGGAAGCGGATTCGTGAGCGTGGCGAGTTGGTCGTCAGCATGGACCCCGCGAATCTGCCCTACTCAAGCGGGAACGAGGACCAACCCGGATTGGATGTCGAGTTCGCCCGCGCCTTGGCCCAGGAGTTGGATCTCAAATTGCGCCTGGAGTGGATCGATGTGCAGCGCGAGACTGCGATCGGCGAGTTGCTCGACCGCGAGTGCGACTTAGCCTTTGGTGCCGCGATCGAACCGGCCGCGGTCGATGACGAGGAAGAACTTGCTGGCAAAGTGATCTACTCGAAGCCGTATTACGGGACGGGCTACTTGCTTATCACGCGCAAAGACGGCCCGAGTGCAAAGTCCCTGGCCGAGTTGAAAGGCGACAAGTCGCGGCGACTGGGTACCGACGCTGGATCGGTCGCCGATTACCACCTCCGTCAGCGTGGCTATCAGCGGCGGCTATTCCGTACGCAGTTGGCCGTGCTCAAATCGCTTCAAGACGGCGGCATCGACTATGCCTACGTCTGGGCCAACGCCGGCTGGGTGTTGCACACGACACCCGAATTCGAGTTGGAGGTGGTTCCAGGTTACGCGCCGGAAGATCATTGGAACATCGCCATCGCGATGCGGCGGGGGGACGACGAGCTGAAGCGTCATGTGGATGCGGCTATCCAGACGCTCGTCTCCCACGGCACCGTGTCGAGCGCGCTGAGCCGTTATCACGTGCCTCACTTTTCGCCCTTCGGTGTTCCAAGTAAGACGGATTCGCAATCCGTGCCACCGAAAACCGGTACGATTCACCGCCAGCCAACCGACCGTGGGCTCGAACCACAGATGCAGCGTCGCCAGCAATCAAAGACGCGGTATGCGGGTCTGGAGCGGCTACGCTCGGCGGGCGAATTGGTCGTCGGGTTGGACCACAATAATCTGCCCTTCTCGACAGCTCACCCCGAAGCATCGGGTTTGGACTACGAGATCGCTGGTCTGTTGGCCGAACAATTGGGCGTCTCGATGCGCGTCTATTGGGGCTACTCCTCGCACGATTCCTATCCTTCGAAGCTGGCCAATAAGAAGTTCTGTGACGTGATGCTGGGAGTGATGCCGGACGATCGGTTCGGCAAGCGGGTTATCTATTCGAAGCCGTACTATCATGCCACGTACCAGCTTGCCGTTCGCGCCGATCGGGCGGCCCCGGCCACAGACGCTCCCGTCGCCGCCCAGCGCGGACTCGCGGTGCGCGGTCTTGACGGGCGTGACGTGCGAGCCTATTCAACGCTCGAAGCGATCTTGTCGGCGGTAGCCAAGGATGAAGTGCAGACGGGCTACGTGATTTCGGGCCGCGGGCATTGGCTGGCCGAGCAGCATTGGCCTGGGGAGTTGAAGTTCATCGGCGGCGGGTCGGAAGCGGTCGATCGTTTTCCGATCTGCGCAGCCGTGCGAAAAGAAGATGCCGACTTGAAAGCTGCCATTGATGAGGCTCTGGACGAACTGGACAAATCCGGGAAGCTCGCCGAAGTTTTCTCCCGCTGGAAGATCCCGGCTCCTGCTCAAACGCGGGGGAACTGACCGGAATATGAAGACCAGCCAGATCAAGGCACGGGATCATTTTCCTGTCGTCAATTTTCCTGTCGTTGCCGGCATTCTGATCAGCGCGCTCATTTGCCCTTTGGTTGCGGCTGACGACAACGAAGCGGCGAGCGATCCGGCACCAGAGCAAGTGGCCGCGTTGGCGGAAGGCAAGGCGTTGTACCGCGGTCTGTGCAGCGGTTGCCACGGCGGCAGCGGTCGCGGCGGCAAAGGGCCGAACTTGACCGACGACCGCTGGCTGCACGGCGACAAAGACGAGGACATCGCCCGCGTCATCCAACAGGGCGTACCGAGAACGACGATGAAGAAGCTCGGCGAAGCGTTGGAAGATGAACAGATCGCGAAGATCATCGCCTATCTCCGCCAATTGGGACGTGCGCCGACCGACAGTCACTGGCAACCGTACATGTCCGGAGACGCGAAACTCGGGCAGGCGCTTTTCTTCGACGAGAAAGCCAAGGCCCAGTGCGGAAAATGCCACACCGTCAACAAACAGGGCGGTCGCGTCGGTCCGGCACTGGACCGCATCGCCGTTCGCCGCTCGCCTGAGTACATCATGGAGTCCATTCTGCAATCCTCGAAGTTCATCGATCCGCAGTACGAGGCGGTGCAGGTCGTTACGGATGGCGGTCAGCTGCTGAAGGGCTTGCGAGTCAACGAATCGAATTTCAGTATCCAGTTTCGGGAGGAGAACGGGCGTTTCCACTCGTTTCTCAAACGCGATCTGGAAGAATTCCAAGTGCTCAACACGTCGCTGATGCCCGACAATTTCGCCGAGCAACTGACCGTCAAGCAACTGCACGACCTGTTCGCGTTCCTGATGTCATTGGAGTAGGTTGGGCTTCCAGCTTGGCCCGCTTTCTAGTTGCGACCAGCGATTCGCTCCGCTAAGCTAACCATTACTGTTGCATCAGATAGAGGAGACCATCATGCAGTGGACCAAGCCTGAGTTTAAGGAAATCTCGCTCGGCGGAGAGCTAACCGCTTATTGCAATACGGACGACAGCCTGCGACCGACCGCTGAGCGGCCTGTGCCGGCGGAGTCACGGACTGACGCGTACCAGCGGCGCGAAACTTCCGTGTGACACGCATGCGAGTTCGCATTCTTGGCTCTGCTGCGGGAGGTGGTTTACCGCAGTGGAACTGCCGCTGCGCCAACTGCAAAGCTGTCCGCGCTGGCTCACCGCATGTTCAGCCTCGCACCCAGTCATCCGTGGCGGTGAGCGCAGACAGTCGCGTCTGGTTCTTGCTGAACGTCTCGGCGGATGTGCGACAGCAGCTTTTGGCTTTTGCGGAGCTTTGGCCTCCCCAGCCTAATCGTCGGGGCACGACGATTGGCGGCTGCGTATTGACCGACGCGGAAATCGACCACACTAGCGGCTTGCTTCAGCTTCGCGAAGGCTGTCGCTTTGGAGTCTTCAGCACCGCGCTGGTTCACCGCTGGCTTAACCGTTACTTTCCCATCGGAACAATCTTGGCCGACTTTGCTGATCGGCCCTGGACGGAATTAACTTTGAATGAGGCACTGGAATTGCCGTTACCCACCGGGCATCCCAGCGGCCTGCGGGTCCGGGCCTTTGAAACCGGACAGGATGCACCGCGCTTTGTCCCAGACGACAACGCAGATCTAACGGGCAGTGTCATCGGCTTGGAAATCACGGATAGCGTCACAGGCGGCAAACTTGTTTATGCGCCCGGCGTAGCGACCATCTCCGACACGCTCCGGGATGCAGCTCGCGGCGCCAGTTGCATCTTACTGGATGGCACCTTCTGGACCGACGATGAGCCGGTTCAGATGGAAATCAGCAGCCGTAGCGCGACAGAGATGGGACACGTTCCAGTGGATGGGCCAAATGGCACGCTCGAGTGGTTAGGCGGCTTGCCGACCAGGCACCGCGTGTACGTTCATATTAATAACACAAACCCGATGTTAAACGATCGGGGACCGCAGCGCCGGCGTGTGAATGACAAGGGCGTCCACGTGGGTGCCGATGGCGACGAGTTTGAAGTGTGAGTACATATCCCGGACGAATAACGTGGAACTTGTTCGTGGCGGTCCTCGAGCGAGTTGCCACCGCCGATCGTCTCTGGATACCTAAGTTGGCCGTCCTTCTGGATGTCTGGAGAACAGGTACGCGCACCCGCGAGCGCCAAAGCTCGCCCAAGTGCCATGCACGGTCGGTGCTTTGGCCCGTCGAAACCCAGAAATCGTGACTGCGGGGAAGACGAGGTCAAACCATCACAACGCGGTAGACGCAGAGAGGGCTCGTAGCGTGTTATAATCGCGAGACTGCGAACCTGGACGGGGCTCAGGCTCGACCCAAATGTGAAATATCGGCGAGGCTTAGAGTCGCGAGCAAACATCGAGAACTGGACTAACAACATATGAAGATTCTCAAGGTTGAAGTCGAGGGTTATCGGTCATTCAAGTCGCAAACTTGGTGTCCAGGGGATTTGAACGTGCTAATCGGACAAAATGCGAGCGGCAAGTCCAATCTGCTGCGTGTACTCGAAATCTCACAAGCCGCCGCGAAGGGAAATCTTGGAAAATACGTTCAGCAGGAAGGCGGGATGGAATCAATTGTCTGGGACGGACAAGCCGACAAAGTTCGCATCCGCATCAAGATGACACCGCTTCCACCGTATTCAGACCCAGAAACGGATGCCCTCACCTACGAGTTGGAACTTGCCCGACTCGCCAAGACGAGTTCGTATCGGATCGATCGCGAACTGCTTGGCAACTACTACAAGGTCGAGACCGGCGAAATGCAAGAACCATTCAAGTTGCTCGAACGTGATCCGCGGCACGCGGTTGTTTATTCGATGGATTCGAAACGGTTTCAGCACATCCCAACCACGACAACTACTACGACTCCGTATCCATCGGATGTAAGCCGAATCGAAGCGCCCGAAGATTCACTGTCCGAAGAAGAAACACTTTTGTCCCATGCGGCTGGACCGTTTGCCGCGAATCGCTTCGTTTCTGAATTTCAGGAGGAACTCGCTTCGTGGAAGATCCACCAAGGATTCCACACGCATCGCGAAGCGGCTATTCGGGCTTCGCAAGTCACGCGTGCCGACACCCAGGTGAGTCCCGATGGGCAAAACCTCATCTCGGTCTTGCACAGCCTTTATATGAGCAGCCGCGATTTCAAAAGAGAAATCAATGCGGCGATGCATAGCGCATTTGGTGACGATTTTGAAGAGTTGGTTTTCCCGCCAGCTGCGGACCAGCGCATTCAATTGCGGATTCGTTGGCGAAGCTTGCGGCGCGAACTGTCGGCAGCCGATTTGTCAGACGGAACACTGCGGTTTCTTTTCCTCCTGGCAGTGCTCGCCAATCCTGCTCCGCCACCGATAATCGCGATCGACGAGCCCGAAACAGGGCTACACCCTTCGATGCTGCCGATTATCGCCGAGTACGCGCGAGATGCGTCAAATCGAGCTCAGGTCGTGCTAACAACACATTCCCCAGAATTACTGGATGCCTTTGGTGAGGAAGTTCCAACAACAACTGTCGTCGAATGGCGTGCCGGCGAAACGACCTTGAGAAATGTCTCCGGTGATGAGTTGGCATACTGGCTGAAACAGTACACGCTCGGCGAGCTTTATCGCTCGAAGGAGCTGGAGGCCATGCAATGAAGTTTGTTCTCCTAGTTGAAGGGGCCACGGAGAAGAATGCCGCAGCCGAGTTCCTCAAGCGTTGGCTTGATCCGCAACTTGACCAGGCTGTCGGGATTCAGGTTATTCCGTTCAAAGGCTACGCGCAACTTGCACGCAAGGTCGTAAAGAAGGCACAGATGTTCCTCGATGGTCCCAAGCACGGAGAGATCATCGCTGTACTTGGCCTGCTTGATCTCTACGGTCCAGGTTTTTATCCAGACCATGTTACGGAAGCGGATGAACGATTTGAGTGGGGCGTCGATCACTTCCAAAAGCAAGTCGCCCGCGATCGCTTTCGAATGTTCTTTGCCGTTCACGAGTTTGAGGCATGGCTGCTAAGTCAACCAGAGATTTTTCCTCGTGAAGTGAAGACCTCGCTGCCCGGCAAAGTCGCGAGGCCAGAGACGGTGAACTTCGATGAACCACCGGCGAAGTTACTTGACAAGATCTATAAACAAACAGTGAAGCGTGATTACAAGAAAACGACGTATGGTCAGCAGCTATTTCGAAAGCTGGACCCTGACGTCGCCGCCGAAAAATATCCTTATCTCAAAGAAATGCTAGGCGAGATGTTGAAGATGGCAAAGGCCGCAGGGCTCTAGAATATGCCCTTGTTGATTTTTCTTCCCAATTCATCTTGCAGCTCCCTTACGAGGCAACCATGGATCCTTGGTCCGCCGATGAGTTCACCGAGCGACTACGTGAAGTAGGCCAGCAGCACTATCACGACAACCACCCGTTCCATGGCTTGATGAACGAAGGCCGGTTGGACCGCGAGCAGATTCAACTGTGGGTCGCCAATCGGTTCTACTACCAGAAGAACGTCCCGATCAAAGACGCGATTCTGCTCTCGCGCTGCCCGGTCCGCGAGGTGCGGCGAAAATGGGTGCAGCGGATTCTGGACCACGACGGATTCGGCGACGATCCGGGCGGCATCGAGAAATGGTTGCGAATGGGCGAGGGGGCGGGCCTCAGCCGCGAGGATTTGGAATCCGAGCGGATGTTGCTGCCCGGCACGCGCTTCGCCGTGGACGCCTACACGAACTTCGTTGCTACACGTCCATGGATCGAGGGAGTCGCATCGTCGCTGACCGAGTTGTTTGCCCCGGACCTGATGACCAAACGACTGGCGGCGTTCGAGAGACATTACACGTGGATCGATCCGGCGGCAATGGAGTACTTCCGTGTCAGGCCTCCGTTGGCCAGGCGGGACAGCGAGCATGGCATCGAGCTGATGCACACCTATTGTCGTAGTCGCGAAGAACAGCAACGGGCCATCGCCGCGCTGCGCTTCAAATGCGACCTGTTGTGGGCTCAACTTGACGCGTTGTACTATCATTGCGTTAATCCGACTCAAGCGTGGCCGTCGTGAAATCAGAATCCCCGCTGTACTATCCTGTATTCGCGCCCGGCGCGCGTTATCGCTGGGACGAAGTCCGACAACAGCATCAGATCGTGTTTCCCGAAGGAGTCTTGGTCCTCAACGAATCGGCTGCGGCCGTCGTGCGTCTGTGCGACGGACGCTCGACGGAAGATGTGATCGTCGCTTTGCGAGAGCAAATTGGCGATGCAGATCCAAGCCGGGACGTGCGTGAGTTCCTTGACCGCTTGGCGAAGAAAGGACTCCTACGCGATGGAGACTCCTAATCCCTACAGCCTGCTGGCTGAACTGACCTACCGTTGCCCACTGCAGTGTCCCTATTGCAGTAATCCGTTGGAATTGAACCGTTTCCGCACCGAGCTGGACACAGTGGTCTGGCATCGCGTGTTGGACGAGGCGGCACGGTTGGGTGTCGTCCAAGTGCATTTTAGCGGTGGCGAGCCGTTGCTTCGTCGTGACCTGACCGACTTGGTCCGCACCGCGCGGCAACTCGATCTGTATTCTCATCTCAGTACCAGCGGGCTCGGGGCTGATCAGGCCAGGCTGGCGAGTCTTCGTGACGCCGGACTGGATGCCTTGCAAATCAGTTTGCAGGACTCTCGGCCACACGAGAACGATTGGTTGGCAGGAGTACCGTCGTTCGAGAAGAAAAGGCGAGCGATTGAGTCGGCCAAACGACTTGAACTCCCCGTCACGCTCAACATCGTGCTGCATCGGCACAATCTGGATCGCATCGACGAACTGATCGACCTGGCTTGCCGGTGGAATGTTGACAAGTTGGAACTGGCCCACGCCCAATATGGAGGTTGGGCGTTTCGCAATCGTGCGGCCTTGCTGCCCACTGAGCAACAGGTCGGGCGCGCCGCCGAAGTTGTCGCCGATGCCAGAGATCGCTTGATCGACAACTTGGAGATCGTCCATGTGCTGCCCGATTACTTCCAGCAGTTTCCCAAAGCTTGTCTGCACGGCTGGGGCCGCGTCTTCCTGACGGTCGCACCCGACGGGGCCGTGCTGCCGTGTCAGACAGCGCGGGAGATTCCGGGACTCGTGTTTCCGAACGTGAAAGACACTTCGCTCGAAGAGATCTGGTTCCACGCGCCGGTGTTCCAGCGATTTCGCGGAACCGATTGGTTGCCCGAACCTTGCCGGAGTTGCGACCGGCGCGAGATCGACTTCGGCGGCTGTCGCTGCCAGGCGTTCCTGCTAACCGGTGACGTCGCGGCCACCGATCCTGTTTGTCATCTCGCACCTCAGCATGGAGTCGTGGAAGAGGCGCTCAATGAGGCGGCTAACCAATCAACTGATTTACGGTTCCGCGTCTTCGCATCGTGACGCCTTCCATCAGAATCACCGCATGTCCGCAACAGAAACGCGCTGCCCGCGGCACTGATGACGGCTATCGTTTTGTGATTCGCTTTCAGACTGTGCCGGACAGGGGCAATGACCGGGGCGACGAATGCCACCGCCGTCACCGATTGGGCGATAAAGGGGTCGGGAGCATATATTATATGCTCGCTGACCCCTTTATCGCTCTCGGCTGCTCGGCGCGGGTGCAACCTGTGTTGCCGGTTTAACTTCTGCACCGATCCGTACCAATTAGGCGTCGCGTTGCCAGCGGAACGTGCCCTTGAGGCTATCGTTCACCACCGCCCCGTCCGGCCAGTTGCCACGATAGAGCGCGGCGATGCATTGAGCCGCTTCGACACCCATCGCCACGAGCGAGGTTTCGTCGCCTCCGGCGATGTGCGGGCTGACGACGAGGTTGTCGAGTTGAAAGAGCGGATTGTCCACTGACGGCGGTTCTTGCTCGAACACGTCCAGGCCCGCCGCACGAAGGTGTTCCGATTCGAGAGCTTTGTAGAGATCGGCCTCCACCATCAAGCCGCCGCGCGCGGTGTTCAGGAAGATACTTCCGGGCTTCATGCGATTGAAAGCTTTCGCATTGAACAGTCCTCGCGTTTCGTCGGTCAGCGGCGCGTGGACGCTGACGATATCGCTTTCGGCAAGCAGCCGGTCGAGTTCGACCAGTTCGATCTTGTGCGATCGTACGAATTCCGCATTCGGGTACTTCTCGGTGGCGAGCACCCGCATGCCCAACGCCACCGCGCGGTAGGCCAGACTGCTGCCGATTCGTCCCAGGCCGAAGATGCCCATCGTCTTGCCTCGCGTGGCCATCGGCAAACGACGCGGCCACTGGCCGGCACGAACTTGCTTGTCATTCGAAACGATCATTCGGCTGGCGGCGAACATCAACGCCAGCGTCATCTCGGCGACCGCTTCGTGATTCGCGGTGGGAGTGATTGTCACAGGGATACTGTGCGCGGTTGCTGCTGGCACATTCACGCCGTCGTAACCAACTCCGGCCCGCGCGATCACGCGAAGTGCCGGCGAGGCGGCAAGAACGTTTGGTGTGTAGCCTTCCGATCCCGCGATGGTTGCGCTGACACCCTGTAGTTCCTCGATGAACTCATCTTCGCCGCCGTGGTTTCTCGCGAGTTCCGGGTTTTTGGGGTAAACGATATCGAAACCGGCTTCGCGAAGCACGTCGACGTAGCGTTCGGGAACTTCACGCATGGATTCAGGAACAATTAGACAGGTTGGCATGTGGTTTAAATCTCTTGACTTGGCGCGAGTTAACGAAACGTAGACACTGGAAGGGGCTGGCCGGTACGAAGGCGAACAGTATATCCAAAATCGCTCCCTCGGGCAGGACCATGTGTTTACTGATATCGCGAATGGAAGGCGTTTGCGCGTTGGTACGATGGCCTTCCAAGGCTGTCGATTGTTTCACGACGGCCTTGGAAGGCCATCGTCCAGGTTCCAACTTCGATACTTTGCTGACAAAGTAGGTGGCATGCAATCACGGCGCGACCTACTGGCTCGACGATTCCCTCAACTCGGTTGTCTGCTGGCGGCGATTGCGGGGGTCACGATGTGCATCTGGCCCTTCGTCTTGATCAATGCCATGCAGACGGCTCTCACGAAGTTACATCTGCATCCGATCATCGGGATCGGAGTGATGATTGGAATCGTGGCGGGCAGTTTCGTCAACTTTCCGGTTCATCGATTGGAACGCGAAGTTGAACAGGTCGAAGCGCAGACCGCGTGGCATCGCTGGCTCGGACGTGTCCCGCTCGTGCGGCGAACGAAGACGGAGACGATCATCGCGGTCAATCTCGGCGGGTGTCTGATCCCGTTGTCGCTGGCAGGCTTTGAAATACTTGTCGTTTCTCAAGTTGCGCCGCGGGCGATGTGGGCGATCATCATCGCATCGGTCGCCAACATTTTGGTCTGCTACCGGACCGCACGTCCCATTCAAGGGCTCGGCATCGCCATGCCGGCGGTGTTGCCACCGGCGGTTTCGGTCGGTGTGACCTGGCTACTGCTGATGAGTCCCGACTACGATCCGGTGCGCGCCCCGGTGGCTTTTGTCGCAGGAATCGCAGGGCCGCTGATCGGTGCAGACCTGCTGCATCTTCGAGACATCAGCCGGATCTCGGTCGGTGTCCTGTCCATCGGAGGGGCTGGCACGTTTGACGGGATCGTGCTTTCCGGGATGCTTGCGGCACTGGTGGCCTGATTCGGAGCCCATCATAGGTTGGTGGCCAAGTTTGGTAAGTTCTTGCGACATCGCCGATCTCTGCGTGCTATAATCGCTACGCCCACTTGCAGGTTTCCATTTTCCCCGAATCTATAGAAGTAACGACAGAGGGAGAGATTGATGATTCGCTCCGCACAAGCATTGGCCGCGATCCTACTCGTTTCCATATTGGCACAAATCACCGTTGCAGCAGATGAAGCCCAGACCATCTCCACTCACGAGCGTTGGGTGACGGCGGTCACTCATTCGCCGGACGGTGCGATCATCGCAACCGCCGGAGGGCAGAGCCTTCAGTATCGCCCCGGCGACGTTTTGCTGTGGGACGCGGCGAATGGCAACCTGATCGCGACGCTGGAAGGACACACCAGCAATGTTTGGTCCGTCGCGTTTTCACCGGATGGCCAGACGCTCGTATCGAGCGGATACGACGGCAAAGTAATCGTCTGGAGCGTCGCCGAGAAGAAGTCGACGGCGACTCTTGAGAAACACAAAGGTTGGTGCCGCAGCGTCGCCTTTCATCCGGGCGGCAAGCAATTCGCCACGGCCGGCGAAGACGGGACGGCTGTCGTCTGGGACTTGGAAGGCCCGAAGGAAGCCAAGGAGTGGAAGGCTCACGAAGCGGCGATCTATCAAGTTGCCTTCTCGGCCGACGGCAACACGCTGGCCACGGCCAGCACCGACAAGACGGTGAAGCTGTGGGATTGGCAAAGCGGAAAGGAAAACGCCAAGCTGGAAGGAAACGAGGACGCGGTCTGGTGCGTGGCTTTCGGCGGCGACTTGATCGCGACGGGCGGGGCCGATCGCCAACTGCGATTGTTTGAACCGAGCGGCAAGCTGCTCGCGACATTGCCGGGCCACACCGATTGGATCAGCGGTGTCACGTTCTCGCCCGACGGTAAGACGATTGCCACCAGCAGCCTCGACCGGTCCGTCCGAACTTGGAACATCGAGCAAGCTCTTGCCGCCGCGCCCGGCGTGCAAGCAGCGGCTGCCACGGTGAAGGAGAACAAGGACCAACTGCAACAAGCCGAAGACACGATCGCTGACAGTGAACCCAAGATCGAACCGGCGAAGCAGAAGGCCGATATCCTCGCATCGGTCGTCCTCTCTCGCGTCGCCGCCGAAGTCTTGGCGCAAGCTCAGGAAGCCGCCGAGAAATACAAGGACAACAGTTACGTGAAGGTCGACGTCGAGGGTGCCAAGACGGCCGCGGACGAGGCGGCGAAAGTTTCCGCCGAAAAGGCCAAACCTCTGGAAGCCGACAAGGAGTTTACCGAATTGGTCGCGAAGCTGAATGGCGGCTCTTCCGCCGACGCGGCGAAGGAGAAGGATGCCGCTGACAAAGTCGCCGCCGATTTGGCGGAAGGCCTCGCCAAGGCCCAACAGACCAAAGACGCCGCGACCGCCGCGTTGGCCGAAGCAACTGCCGCGCTGAAGGATCTCTCCAGCAAACAGTCCACGCCGCTGGAGGGCTTCAACAGTACCGTCTGGTCCGTCTCGTTCTCCCCCGACGGCAAGCGGCTCGCCGCAGGCAGCCACAAGGCGCTGCGCGTCTGGGATCTGGCAGAAGCGAAAGAACTGTTCCCCCGCGTCGAGAAAGAAGAAGTGGCAACCGAGTGATCTTTGGCACCTCAATAACGACGCACTTGATTGCCGCTGACGCGTCGCACGAGGCGTCGCATCTCGAGGACGCTAATCGTCGATAGCACCCGATGAATCGGCAGGCCGCTGGCTGCCGTGACTTCGTCCATGCCGGTCGGCTCTTGTTGAATCGCATCGAGGACCGCTTGTTCTTGCGGGTTCAATTGCAATTCCGCCGGATGCCGGACTTCGCGTCCGTCCTCACCCGGTGCCGAGGCGAACAACGGGCCCAGTTCTTCCAGCACGTCGTCGACGTTCTCCACCAATTTGGCACCCTCACGCAACAACCGATGGCAGCCATGTGAGTTGCGACTGTCGACCCGCCCAGGGACCGCGAATACCTCACGTCCTTGCTCCATCGCATGCTCGGCCGAAATCAACGCGCCCGATCGCAACGCCGCCTCCACGACAATCACCCCGAGGCTCAAGCCCGTGACAATGCGGTTCCGCTGCGGAAAGGCTCCGCCCACGGGAGGACTGTGCGGCGAACACTCGCTAATCAAGGCACCGCCTTCGATCACCTGCCGACTCAACTCGCGATGCTCGGGCGGATACACATTCAGCAAACCACTTCCCAGCACGGCCAGCGTCCGCCCACCAACTCGCAACGCCGCTCGATGTGCCGCCGCATCAATGCCGCGAGCCAAGCCGCTGACGATCGTCAGCCCCGCGCGAGCCAGCCCTTCGGCCAACCGATCCGCCTGCTGCAAACCATATTGAGTCGCATGACGAGTACCGACGATCGCGATCGCTAACCCGTCGTTCGGACGGATTTCACCCTGCACATACAGCATCCCTGGCGGGTCGTGAATCTGTCCGAGCAGTTTCGGATACTGCTCGTCGGTGTCCAGCACCAACGAGATGTCGCTGTCGGCACAAAGCTGCAACTCGGCAGCCACATCAATGTTCGTTCGAGCATCCGAGATCGCCCGCACCAATTTCGGGCCAACTCCCGGGACTTGCCGCAAGATATTCGGAGCCGTCTCGAACACGGCCTCCGCGGAACCGAGGCATTCCAACAACGACTTGCGAGTCAGCGGCCCAACGCCAGGCACCAGCGACAATCGGACGGCCGCTTCGAGAGCCTCTCGTGTTGATTCAACCCCGTCTGCCAAAGCCACACCTGTCATCGCAGCGAAAAGAGGATCACGCGAATAATGTAAACTGTGTCACTTGCTGCGTCCAGCAACGCGAAGCTCAGCCCGGATTATTCACGTAGGGTGGGACAAGCGTGCGTAAGTTCATGGTGGGCCGGCGAAAACGGCAGAATCAACGATATGGCCATCAAACGAGGGACAGCACGCGCCGGCCCACCAAAACACCGTTTCCTTGTCCCACCCTACGCGTGTCGTGAATAATCCGGGCTCAGGACGCCGAGTTAACTACAGACCAGCGCCGCCCGCACGAGATCCGCCGGTACGCCGGAAACAAGTTCGACATGCCCCACACGCGACGGCAAGACGAAGCGGAGCTTGCCGTGCTCGGTCTTCTTATCCTTTTGCATGGCGCGAATCAAAACGTCGTGATCGACGTCAGGTACCGCCAACGGAAGACCGAGAGCTTCCAGCAATTCGCGTTGCCGGCGCGTTGCATCGGCGTCGATCCGGCCCATCGATTCGGCCAGTCGCGAGGCACACAACATGCCGATCGCGACGGCCTCGCCGTGCAGATAAGTTCCGTATCCAGTTTCGGCTTCGATGGCATGACAGAACGTGTGACCGTAGTTCAAAACAGCGCGTAGTCCTGTCTCTTCACGTTCGTCCGCCGAGACGACTTGGGCCTTGAGTTTACAGCAGCGAGCAACAATGTGACGCATGACGCTCGCGTCGCGATCATTCAAGCCGTCGATGTTGCCTTCGAGATACTCGAAGAACTCGGCATCCAGGATCACTCCGTACTTCACGACTTCGGCCAAGCCCGATCGGTACTCGCGAAGCGGCAAGGTGTTTAAGACATCCGTATCGATCAGTACAGCGGCCGGCTGCCAAAACGCGCCGACCATGTTCTTCGCGCCGGGAAGATTGATGCCGACTTTGCCACCGACGCTCGAATCGACTTGTGCCAGGAGCGTCGTGGGAATCTGAACGAAGCGGATGCCTCGGCCGTACGTCGCGGCAATGAAGCCTGCCAAGTCACCGACAACTCCGCCACCGACGGCGACGACAAGCGACTTGCGATCCGCACCAAACTCCAACATCAACCGCCACAGCTGATCGGCGTGCGTGGCGGACTTGGTCGATTCGCCCGCGGGCACGGTCGCCATGTCAACGCGGATACCGGCCCGTTCCAGACTTTCAACAACCCGCTGCCCATGGAGCGGTTCGACGTTGGAATCGGTGATCACAACGGCGTGGGAACAGCCCGTATGCTCGACGACGAATCGTCCCGCGTCAAGCAACAGCCCGTGGCCGATGTCGATATCGTAGCTGCGTTCCGAGAGCGCAACGCGGACGGTCGTGGTATCGCTGGCCAACTTTTCTCTCCCGCGCCGTCAAGCGAACCGCATCACGCCTTTTGGCGGGTACGTTCGATATCATCTTCCGTGACCGTAATCTGGCGGCAAAAGCCGGTATGCATGCGAAGGTATTCCAGATTCGCACAGCTTTCCGGGTCGGCGTGTAACGCCTCCGCGATGCGAGCCTGTTCGGTCGGTTCCAATTCGTCATATTCTTCCGGCCAGATCGTGCTGGTCTCAACGACGATCGCCTCACGATACGGGTCGAACTTGTCAGCCATTTACCTACCTCGCCGCGGCGAAAACTTTGAAACACAGCACTGAGGGACACATTCCAAGCCGCCCAGTATACTTGCAGCTAACGTTCTGCAAAATACGGCCAAACGGACGAGAATCGACGGCGAGTCAGGTAATGCAACCACAACGGACATCTTGGGATGATCAAACGATCCTCGCCGCGCGGCCGCCCAAAAACACGGTCGATCCGCGCCGTCCGTACGCGTATCTCGTGGAACCCGAGTGTGCGGCCAGCGGGCGAATCGAAGACGTCGCCACGATCTTTCTGACGAATCGTGAATGTCCGTTCCGCTGCCTGATGTGCGATCTGTGGAAGAACACGACCGACGAGCGTGTTCCCGCGGGCGCGATCCCGGAACAAATCGCGTTCGCACTGTCGAACTTGTCGCGGGCCAAACATGTGAAGTTGTACAACAGCGGCAACTTCTTCGATCGGCAGGCGATTCCGCGCGAAGACTATGCAGCGATCGCCCAATGCGTGGCACCGTTCGAGACGGTGATCGTCGAGAACCATCCCAAGCTGTGCGGCGACGATTGCCTGCGGTTTCGCGATTTACTCGCGGGGAAGTTGGAGATTGCCATCGGCCTGGAGACCATTCACCCGGATGTCCTGCCGCGATTGAACAAGCAGATGACGACAGACGGCTTTCAGCGGGCCGTTCGCTTTCTGTCAAAGAACGGAATCGCGACACGCGCCTTCATCCTGTTGCGTCCGCCGTTCCTTGACGAAGCGGAAGGCGTTGAATGGGCGATTCGTTCGATACGGTTTGCCTTCGACGCGGGCGTGCAATGTTGTAGTGTGATTCCGACTCGGGATGGCAACGGCGCGATGGAGCAACTGCGAACCGAAGGCCGCTTTGAGCCACCGACCTTTCGTTCGCTGGAGACGGTGCTCACGGAAGGGCTCGCGATGCAATCTGGTCGTGTGTTCGTTGACTTGTGGGACGCGGAGCGATTCTTCGACTGCCAGCGATGTGGCCCCGCGCGGCGTGAGCGGCTGGCGCGAATGAACCTCACACAACAAGTGCTGCCTGCCATCTCGTGCGGCTGCGAGGCAGCTCGATGAAGACGCAAGAGTTTGATGTGGTCGTGCTCGGATCGGGTTTTGCCGGGAGTTTGACCGCCATGATCTTGCAACGCGTGGGACGACGGGTTGCGCTGATCGACCGAACGCGACATCCGAGATTTGCGATCGGCGAATCGTCAACGCCGATCGCCAACATGGTGTTGCGCGACTTGGCGAAGCGGTACGACCTGCCGCGGCTTGTGCCTCTCACGAAATATGGAACCTGGCAGCAGGCTTATCCGCATATCGGTTGCGGCCTGAAGCGGGGCTTCAGTTATTTCGCGCACGAAGCCGGACGAACCTTCGCGCCATCTCTGACGCACGCCAACGAATTGCTCGTCGCCGCGAGCAGCCATGATCGCGATAGCGACACACAATGGCTGCGCGCCGACGTTGATCAATTCTTTTGTGCCGAGGCAGCGACGTTTGGCGTCACGCTGCTTGAAGACTGTGCCGTGCGCGAGATTCAGCATGACCGCGTTGGCGATTGGTCGATTGATTGTCAGCACGAAGGGCGATCGCTACCGCTTCGCGCAGCCTTCGTCATCGATGCCACGGGCGAAGCGGGCGTTTTGCCGCACTCGCTCGGCATTGAATCATGTGGCGAGGCGTGCCAGACACACTCCCGCGCGATCTTTTCGCATTTCCGAGGTGTCGGTTCGTGGCATGAACGGCTGAACGATCTCGGCGGCAACACGCAGGACCACCCATTTCACTGCGACAACGCAGCCCAGCATCATATTCTGGATGGTGCCTGGCTTTGGATGCTGCGTTTCAACGACGGACTGACCAGCGCCGGATTGGTTTTGGACGAAGCAAAACATCCGCTGGATCAATCGTTGGATGCCGCCGCCGAATGGCACCAGTGGATCGAACGTTATCCATCCGTCGCCGCGATGTTCGCCGATGCAGATTTCTCGCCGGTGCCTGGCGAGTTGATCCGTACCAAGCGACTCCAGCGTCGCTGGGCGCAGCTGGCGGGTGAGGACTGGGCGCTGTTGCCGCATACGGCCGGGTTCGTCGATCCACTGCACAGCACGGGCATCGCGCATTCGCTGTGTGGTGTCGAACACCTCTGCCGGATTCTGGATCGCGAGTGGCGGGCCGAAACTCGCTTGGATTCCCTGCGCGGCTACGGAGACGTCGTCGCGAAAGAGTTCGATTTGATTGACGAACTGGTCGCCAGCTGCTTCGCGTGCTTTGGTCAGTTCGATTTACTGGTTGTGGCATCCATGCTGTATTTCGCCGCCGCAACGACCTATGAGCGTTTGCGCTGTGGCGGAGAAGCCTCGATCGCGTTTCTAGGTGCCGACCGAAAGGAGATACGCGACTTGCTGCACACTGCCTGCAAAGAAGTCTCGCGGCAAGCGAGCACTCCGGGGCCGGTCGACATCAATCAGTTCCGCTGCGACGTCGCCTCTCTGATTGCGCCGATCAATCACGTCGGCTTGCTCGACACAACGCTCGCCAATATGTACCGTCACACGGCCGCCCCGATGTGAACTATTGCAAGTGGAGACGTTCTTTCAACGAAGTCAGGATGCGGAGTACGTGCCGCCCTATGTACACTCGCGCCATGCGACCGATAATCGTGAAGACGAAACATGTGCTGTTTTCGCATTCCTCATGAGTGATCGATGGGCCGAGCCGAGCAACCGAAGATCGTCGCCAGGCCGTTGACGCCTTTACAGCGGCGGTTGAGTCGATTCTTCGCAAAGGCTCAGAACTCCTGACTTGGGCTCCACGACTTTGTCTTTTGAGATTCGTGTTTCTTGGAGTGGT
>JAQBZB010000369.1 GCA_027622275.1 Planctomycetota bacterium
CGCCGGATGAGACAGTGTGGAGCCTTCGAGCTTCGGATATCTACCAGGGTGGCGAGACCGAACCACTTCATGCTGACGGAGCCGTGCCCGCAGCCTTCCAGTCGCTAGACACCGAGTCCTCAAAAAACTACCTTCACGTAGTAGCGCTGAACGTACGCGCTCATCTCAATTCGCAAATTTCCCCATGACAGTGCTTTGATCCGTTGCCGTCCAGGTCGATCTTGCCACGCTGCATTGGCGACACTCGGTCAGATCATCGCGACGAAGAAAGTGAGTTGGATCAGCGACGCGGACATCAAAGGCTTCTTTGATAACGTGTCGCATGAGCGGTTAGTGGAGCTGCTGCGACAACGCGTCAGCGATCCACGAATGCTTGATTTGATCGTTCGCTTTCTGAAGTGCGGTGTGATGATCGAAGGCCGACGTGAGGCTACTGATGACGGGGTTCCGCCGACCCACGAAGCGTGTGTGCCCGGCTTGCCTGTCACCCTTACTCGCTAACGTGTACTTGCATTATGTCTTGGACCAATGGTTCGAGAACGATGTGAAACCACGCCTGCAAGGCGAAGCGTATCTGATTCCGGGCACCGACGCGGTAGCGTTGGTCGGCGGATGATTTCATCTGCGCGTTTGAGTGCGAATCGGATGCGCGGGCATTCCAATCAGTGCTGCCAAAACGTCTTGGCCGGTTCTCGCTGGAGGTCGCCGAGGAGAAAACCAAGTTGCTGCGATTCGGTCGTTTTGCCGAGCGGGATTCCACTCGCTGTGGCGAAGGCGCGCCGGGCACGTTCGACTTCCTCGGATTCACTCATTACTGCGGCCACGCTCGAAGTGGTCGGTTCAAACTGAAGAGGAGAACGTCGACGAAGAAGTTGCGAGCGAAGTTGCTCGACTTGAAGACCTGGTTCCACTCGATGTTGACCACTCCGATTGAGGTAGTCTGGTCCAAGCTGAATGCGAAGCTGCGCGGTCACTACCAGTACTACGGGATCAATGACAATTGGCCCAGCCTGCTGGTGTATCGCGAGCGAGCCCGACGCATGGCGAGACGACACTTCAGTCGACGGAGTCAGAAGACGCGAGTGACCTGGGACGAATTCAAGCTGTACATCACTCGCCACGGTTTGGCGAATCCGACGAAGTTAACGGACCTGATCGCGTTGGGGCGAGCCGCTGGGTAATGTTTAAGGTGACAAGTGACGGTTGGGAGCCGGATGCGTTAACAGCGCACGTCCGGTTCTGAGAGGGTGCGGTGCTCAATTGAGCAAGGAGAGAATACTGTGACACCACAAAGGGAAACCAGTGGCAAACCGTGAACACAAACCCTATCCTAAACTCGAAAGAACCAATCTACTCACCGGGAGCGGCGGTCCACGTCCGACTTGAAGCAACGGTTTCTTGCCGTCGCCACGTTCGCCACCGGGTCTTCCGCCGGCGACATCGGAACCTGCCGTTGATAGGCACTACTAGACGGTTCTCCCACTGACGGGGTAAAATATGTTCGGTGTCAATTGAAGACCTACCGGCAAGGGGAGATGGACAATGACCACAACCCAACCTCGCTACAGCAAAGAGGAGTTCGCTCGACGTGGTGACGCGATTTACGAACGCGACGTCAAGCCTGCCATGGAAGAAGGCAGCGAGGGCAAATTCGTTGCGATCGACATCGAAACCGAGACGTACGAAGTGGACGCGGATGAGTTGACAGCGTCTGATCGACTATTGGTAAGCGTCCCCAACGCTCAGATCTGGGTTCGACGAATTGGCTCCCATTACACTCGGCGGTTTGGGCCCCGACCGCGGTCGGAGGAGTCGTGATTACTGGCGAGGTCACGGCCGATCGGGAGGCTATCATCCGCTTGGTGGTGCGTAGTCCCAGCGATGGCGAATTGGAGATCGATGCTATCGCAGATACGGGTTTCGATGGTTGGCTTAGCTTGCCCCCATCCTTGATTTCTCGGCTCGGCCTTCCGTGGCGTCAGCGAGGCCGCGCACTCCTGGCGGACGGTAGCGAAAGCATTTTCGACATCTACGAGGGAATCGTCGTCTGGGATGGGCACGCACGTCGCGTCACCCTAGACGAAGCAGATACCGCACCGCTGGTCGGCATGTCCTTGCTTGGAGGTTACGAGTTGACCATTCAGGTCCGCACTGGTGGAAGCGTGGCGATTGCACGGTTGCCCTAGCGCCTAGGTGGCGAACCAAGTCGTGAACCGGAGCGACCGGCAGCACGTTTACAATTGGAAAGTCTTGGGCGGTCGCCCGGTTACGATATTCGGCATCACATCGTTAACATACGAATTACACACGAAGAACTTATGAAATACGCCGTCTGGATTCTCGTCGTTTTCCTGCTGGTGTTCCATCAGGATTACTGGCAGTGGAATAATGCCACGCTGGACTTCGGCTTCTTGCCGCGAAGTTTGACGTATCACATTGGCATCTCGATCGCGGCGGCCGTCGTGTGGATGCTGGCGACGAAGTTCTGCTGGCCGGAGGGGTTGGAGGAAGCATCCGAACACTCGAAGCAGGAGGATGCGCGAGCATGATCCAGCTGGGTGTGATTGTTGTGTACCTGTTGCTGCTCGTGGGGCTCGGGTTGTCGGCCAATCGATTGTTTCGTGGGACGGCCAAGGACTATATGCTGGCCAGCCATTCGATCGGTCCGTTTCTGTTGCTGATGTCGCTGTTCGGAACGACGATGACCGCGTTCGCGCTGGTTGGATCGACCGGCCGTGCGTATGTCATGGGAGCCGGGGTTTACGGCTTGTTGGCTTCCGCCAGCGGCATCGTCCACTCGCTCTGCTTCTTGTTGATCGGTGTGCCGCTGTGGTCGCTGGGGCGACGGCATGGCTACACCACGCAAATCCAATTCTTCCGCGATCGGCTGGAAAGCAATTTCATTGGCTACCTGCTCTTCCCGATCCTGGTGTTTCTTGTTGTTGGATACTTGATGGTGGGAGTGCTGGGAGGCGGAGCGGTTGTCCAGACGGTGACGGCTGGAACCTTCGGCGACGTCGATTGGCTGGCAAGCAGCAATTACGGAGTTCCGTCATGGCTGGCCTCGGGAGTCATCTGCTGTGTCGTTTTGACTTATGTCTTTTACGGCGGAATGCGGGGGACCGCGTGGGCGAACACCTTTCAGACCAGTGTGTTTATGGCGCTGGGTGTCGTCACGTTTTTCGTCATCGCCAAAGCCATTGGTGGCACCGACAACCTGTTCGAGAATCTTGTCATCGCGACGAAACAAGTTCCCGAAATTCAACTCGCCCGCGCGAAGATTCCGAAGCCAGTCTTCTTTTCGTTTCTGCTGATTCCGCTGTCGGTGGGGATGTTCCCGCACATCTTTCAACACTGGCTCACCGCCCGCAGCGCAAACGCTTTCAAGCTGTCGATAATCGTCCACCCGATCTTCATCATGATCGTGTGGGTGCCATGCGTGTTGCTTGGCATTTGGGCGAGCGGCCCCGAATCCGGCATCCCGCCCGGAACCGACGAGAACGCGGTGCTCGGGATGTTGGTCCAAACGCACGCTGGTCCGGTTCTGGCGGGGCTGCTGACGGCGGGCATTCTGGCCGCGATCATGTCATCGCTCGACAGCCAGTTCCTGTGCGTCGGCACAATGTTCACGGAAGACATTTTGCTGCATAACAGGAGCGGCGAGCAACTCAACGAGCAGCAGGTTGTGCGAGCCGCAAGGGGCTTCATTATTGGTGTCGTGGGCCTGACTTACGTGCTGAGCCTGATCCTGCCGCGCTCGGTCTTCGATCTCGGGCTGTGGTCGTTCTCCGGCTTCACGGGTTTGTTTCCGCTGGTGTTTGCCGCCATCTATTGGCGGCGACTGACCGCTGCGGGAGCCATCGGAGGCGTGTTGAGCGTTCTCGTTACGTGGTCGATCCTGTTCTGGCGTTCCGGATTCGGCTCGAATGCCCGCTATAGTTTTCCCGAGGCTCCGGTCAATCTGGGCGTTGCGACGCTCCCGCAGTTGCATCCCGTTGTCTTCATCTTCGTCGTCGCGGCGATCGCGATCGTTGTAATCTCCCTGTTTTCCCGCCCTCCCAGTGAAAAGACTCTGGCAAAGTTCTTCCGCCGGTGATCTGGGTGCCAGTGATCTTGCGAACCGCTTCGATTTGTCTAAAATCGGGTTCTCGTATTTGTTGAACTGCTTCCAACTATTCAGTTGCCGGTGAGAAACACAGAATTATGGCATTTGCGCAAAAACCTCGACGCAAGAAGAAAATTACGACGCGTGCGAAGAAGAGGGATCCGTTGTTCGTCGATGGTTCCCGTCCACGTCCGATGTACGTCGATTACAAGGACGTCGAGCTATTGAAGAAATTAGTCAATCGGCATGGTAAGATTGTAGGTCGTCGCAAGACAGGCTGCACGGCGGTCAGCCAACACGCGATTTCAGCTGCCGTCAAGCGTGCTCGCTTCATGGGACTGCTGTCCTACACGGGTGACTAACTGCGACTTTCGGTGAGAGAAGAAGAGCCTGCCATGCGCAGGCTTTGTTTTTGCGCGGGTGGGTCGGCTACAACGAGAACGCTCATGTCCGACGAGTTCCACTACAAACGACGTGTTGAATTCTGCGAGACCGATGCGGCGGGCATCGCGCACTTCTCCGCCTACTTTCAATACATGGAGCAAGCCGAACACGCCTTCCTGCGGCACCTCGGCACCAGCGTGATTGCGGAGGACGAGGTTGGGACGATCAGCTGGCCGCGCGTCAATGCCTACTGCGACTACACCGATCCGGTGAGGTTCGAGGATCGGCTCGACATCATCGTCCGCATCGAACGGCTGGGCACGAAGAGCGTCACCTACGCCTTCGACTTCCGCTTGCAAGAGACCAGCGTCGCGACCGGCAAGATGACGGCGGTTTGTAGCCGAATCACACGCGGCAAGCCGCCCGAGTCGATGCCGATCCCGAGTTGGCTGGTCGAGCAGATGCGGCCCTACATGAGCGATCCGCGAGTTTAATAGGTTCTCGCCCACAATGTAGACCGCACACTCCGTGTGCGGAGATTCGGCACACGGAGTGTGCGGTCTACATTGAGTCAGACGTCACTAACTATCTCCGGCAGCCAGCAGCCGAGCCAACGTACTGGCCAAGTTATCAAGTGCCGCGCGATTCGGCAGCGTGACCGTCAGCCGCTGTTGGCCTTGTTCGTCTTCCTCGACGCATTGCCCAAGGCGATCGCGGAGGTTCGCTACCACTTCCGCCGAGGGAGCCGACGACTTGTCTTCGGCAACCAGCTCGCCGAGGAAATTAAAGACGGCACCCAGCATCTCGCCACCGGCGGCGGCAACGCGTTCGCGACGTTGCGCAAAGCGTTCGAGATCCTGCTCCGCTTGCTGTTGCGAAGTGACGTCCAACGGCGCTTCGGGTTGCGAGCCGACAAGGACTTCCAAGCGACGCTTCATCTCTTCGAGGTTGCTGACGAAGTCGACGGCACTCACCTCCGACTCGACATCCAACGCTGCAATCGCCAAATTCTGCTTATTGGAAAGCGTGTTGAGCAAGCTCTCTTCCAGCGTACCCTCGGTGACAAGCACAAAGACCTGCACCGGCTGCTTCTGTCCCATCCGGTGAGCGCGCGAGATCCGCTGCTCCAAGATCGCGGGATTCCAGGGGAGATCGACGTTAATCACCGTATTCGCCGCTTGCAGATTCAATCCGGTTGAACCGGCGTTTGTCGTAATGAACAACTTGCAATCCGGTTCGTTTTGGAAGCGCTGGACCAGTTGCTGACGCTTCTTCTGCGGAACCGAACCGTCCAAGCGCACGAAGTCGAGGTTCAACTTCCGAAGAATCGGCTCGATCAAGTTCAACATCGTGGTCCACTCGGAGAACAAGATGGCTTTCCGACCCGCCTCGGCGAACAAGTCTTCCACCAGTATTGCAAGATGATCGAGCTTGCTGGAATATGACGGCTCCTGCTTGTCGACCAGAAACGTGCTGTCGGCCGACATGCGACACATCAGCAGCGCCGTCCGCAGCCGCAGCATGTCCATTTCGGTGATGTACGGCTTGCGCGCGATCATCGACACGGTTCGCATGTTGCCGGTGTGGATATCCATTTGCTCCGCGGTCGGCGGGATGCGAATGATATCGGTCGTGCGTGGCGGCAGTTGGTCCAAGACGGCCTCGCGCGTTCGCCGCAGGAGGATTGGCTTGAGGTTCTCGCGCAACTCGTCAAGGTTTTTGTAACCGATGACCTTGCCGTTCTCGTCGACCACGCGATGCCGATTGAAGAACCGGAAGGCCGGAGCCAAACGGCGATCATCGATGAACTGCACGACGGAATACAACTCGTCGAGCCGGTTCTCCAATGGTGTGCCGGACAGCACGAGCGCAAACGGCGACCTCAAGCTCTTCACGACATTGCTGGTCTTGGCTTCCCAGTTTTTGATCCGTTGGCCCTCGTCCAAGATGATCAAATCCCACTTCACGTGTTCGATCGGCAGCAAGTCGCGCAGCACTTGTTCGTAATTGCAGATCGTAAAGAAGCATTCGTTGTCGTACTGCCCGGCGCGGTCTTCGGCGCTGCCCAAGATTAACTGCACGTCGCGATCCGAGAAGCGATGCACTTCGTTTCGCCACTGTGACTTCAGCGACGTCGGGCAAATGACCAATACCTTGCGGATGCCGGCTTCGCGCGCGAACAACTCCGCCGCGCCGATGCCCTGAATCGTCTTCCCAAGCCCCATATCGTCGGCCAACACGGCGCGACCAGCTCCGAGTGCAAACGCGATTCCATCCATCTGATACGGCAGCAACTCGGTCTTGAGCAACTCAGTGCGCAACGGATGATTAGCGGGATCGCGGCGAATCTCTGCGGTGAGAGTGATCATTCGGTCGAGGAACAACCGCTGTTGAATCAGCTCCTCCGCGTCGGGGTAAACCGTCACCGTGAAGCCTTGTTGTTCGAGCTTGCCAATGCGGCGCACGAGGTCGTGAACGTCGTCGATGTCCCGACCCAACAGCGGCTTGGCGATTCGCTCGGCTTCCGGCTCAAGCTTGCTCGGCGGTGCCATCCGCAACGTCATGTCGCCACCGTAATGGACGTGGACGGCAAAGTGGCGGCGCTGAGCGGCTCGACGCTTGTCCGCGGGGAACTTTGCCTTGACGCGATCGAGCGCGTACAGAATATGCTTGCACGTCCCCAGCGTATTCGTACGGAAGTCGGGACAGGAACAGTACGACTCGCCGCGTTCCTCGCCACGCAGCGCCAGCCGATACGACTTGCCGGACGTCGCGCTGGTGACGACATAATCGGTCCACGCCTTCTGCGCGTCGGCGGACTTCAGTCGAAACTTTTCCTGCTTGGCTCGCTCCGCCCGCTCGGCAATCGCCCGCTGGACGAGTTGCTCTTCGCCAAGATGTTCGAGCGGCAGATCGAGTATCGGAGCGTCGGCAAGGCCGAGCGTATACTTGTCTTCCAAGATCAACGCGAACGCCGCGCCCACATGCTGACACGTTTGCTCGCACGCCGTGCAGTTCCAATGCAGCCGATTCCGCTCGGACGCCATGACGGTGATGGTGACCACAACATCGTCGGCCACGTCAAATTCCCGCAGCTTGAGCCGAAACAGATCACCGCCCAGGTACACGTCGCGATCGACGTCAATATCGTCGAACGCGCCGCCGTCCTTGAGCAACTGCTTGCCGTTCTCGCCCAACAGCTGGCACGTGGAAACATACGTCAACCGCGACAGCCGGTCCTTCAAATTGAGCTTCTTACTCTTCTTGGTCTTCATGACAGCGACTCCGTTCGACAGATTATCAGCGACACACCCGTTGCGCTTCAGCTACGTGCGACTAGATTCTAAGCGATCTCAGTTCGGCTGAGAAGTCTTCGCTCGTGCGTTTTGAAGTTGCGCTGTTTCGACAGTCGCGAAGCGACGGCGGGTAATAGCCCCGGCCTTCAGGCCTTGTCCTTACCGGGATTGTTGGCGTGGTAGCAACGTGACGATAGCATTGTTTTCTTGGCGAGGCTAGCGTGATGAAAGGGAGCTGCAGTGCCG
>JAQBZB010000040.1 GCA_027622275.1 Planctomycetota bacterium
CCCTCCGCCGCCAAGCCCAACGCCAAGCCGCCCGCTAGCCGGGCGACCCTGTCGCTGGTGTGCGCTTACAACGCCACTTCCTCGCCATCGGGTGAAAACCGAAGCGTGGCGTAACCGCTTCCTTCATCTTCCAGCTCAACAACTTCCTGAGGCAATTCGCGCATCTCCCAAATGTTGGCAAACGGATGGCCGCTCGATGCCAGCGTAGTTCCGTCCGGGGAAAAGGCGAGAGAATTGATTCCACCATGATGCGAGGGAAGGAGGACTCGCAACGTGCGATCGGTGGTTGTGTTGCGCACGATTACTTTCTGATCCGCACTTCCGGATGCGAGGTACTTGCCATCGGCAGAGAGTGCGACGGCAGTGGCCTCATCGGAATGGTCGTAAGTCAGGACCAGGCTGCGTTTACTCACATCCCATAAGTGAACAGACCGATCTGTTCCTGCGGCTGCCAACAGTCGACCGTCTTGCGAGGCACAAAGACTTGAAACGAAAAAGCGTCCATTGGATTCACCGGGTCCAAGTTCTCCGCTTTCCTGACCGGTGTCCGCGGCGAACAGCTTGATTGCCATGTGGTGGAGGCCGACGGCCAGTGTGTTGCCTCTCTCTACAAACGCCACAATGCGGCCTTGATGCTCAAGAGAGATCGAGAATATTAGCGTGCCGCTGTCAGCCTCCCAAAGACGAGCGGATCCGTCATGGACACTAACCGATGCGATTGCCTTGCCATCGGGCGAAAACGCGATATCACCAACCAGACCTTTGTGCCCCTCGCAACTAAACAGAAGGCGGCGGCTCGCAACTTCGTACACCTTCACCTGTTGGACGGTAGCAAAGGCAATGCTCTTTCCGTCCGGAGAAAACGCCACATCCGCGATCTCCTCTTCCTCCGAAATATACGTCGTGTACACTTCCCGCGTGCGCATATCGACGATAGCTATATGGCTTTGGAAATCTCCATTTTCCCTGAGGCCCGGATAGCAATAGGCGAGTTTCTTACCGTCGGGTGTATAGCACAGACCACTGGCGTGATTGCCATGCCGTTCAAAGCCGAACAGATGACACTGCCTCCAGAGGTGGTATCATTCAAATCCACGCAGGTCGGTTCCGTCACCAGTCGCCAGTTGAGCGTTGAGTAACTCCAAAACACGCTTACGGTCTCCAATAGCCAAGCTCTGCTGGGCCAGATTCATCTCGGCAAAGTAGAGATTCTCTCGCAATTGCTGTCTTGCCACCTCGGTCGCTTCAGCTTGTATTTCGGCGCGTTTGGATTCACTCTCAGCCTTTTCTTGTGCAGTGCGTGCGTCGGATGCCGCACGGGTCGCATCGGCCGAGGCAGTTTCTGCGTTGGTCCTCAGTTTCGCTTCGCGAAGATAAACGATGGGTCCGGCCAACATCAGGAACAGCAGCAGTGAGGTGACGGAAGCCAGCAGGCCGGCGATAACCGGTTTGCGTTTGCACCATCTCCACACTCTCTCAGGGCGGCTCACGGCACGGGAATGGATGGGCTCGCCGTCGAGAAATCTGCCTAGCTCCGCCGCGAGACCCGCGGCCGTGGGAATGCGCCGGGCGGGATCCTTTTCCATGCACCGCAGGCAGATCGTCTCCAAGTCTTGAGGCACCACGGCATTCAGCTTGCGCGGGCTGGGAGGTTCGTCGTTGATGACCTGATGCAGCAGCATCCGGCTTGTGCCCCGAAACGGGAGTTCACCGGTCAGTAGCTCAAACAGGATCACGCCGAGCGAATAAATATCGGAACGTCGGTCTGCATGATGGGTCTCACCTTGAGCTTGCTCGGGCGACATATAGGCAGGTGTCCCGAGGACCTTGCCTTCCATCGTCATCGTGATTTCGCCGGCCTCGCGTTTGGCCAACCCAAAGTCCATGATGTGCGGCTCGCCGTCACGGTCCATCATGATATTGGAAGGTTTCAGATCGCGATGGATGACTCCCGCGTCATGGGCGTGATGCAGCGCATCGGCAATCTTAGCGCACAACTCCGCGGCCTCGCGCGGTGTCGGTTGAATGCCCGTCAGCCACTCTGCGAGGTCGACTCCCTCCACAAAATCGCTAACGATATAGATGGTGTCGTTCTCGCGACCGACCTCGTGAACGCCCACGATGTTGGGGTGTTTCAGCTGCGCGGCGGCGCGCGCCTCGCGAAAGAACGATTCCACCTCACCGGGTTCAACCTGATTACGGCGAGGGATCTTGATCGCAACGATGCGATCCAGTTGCGTGTCACGAGCCCGGTAGACGCTGCCGAATGCCCCTTGGCCGATCTGGTCGCCTAGCTCGAAGTGCCCGATCGTCTTCGCGGCCGGTTGGTCGAAGGATGCTGTTGTCCCTCCACCATCTCTTTCGCGACCGAGTAAGTTAAAGGCGCTGCCGCACGATGGACATGTCAAGTCCTGCAGCGACTCATCTTTGACCACTTCTATCGGTTGGTGGCAGTGGGGACACCGAACGTGCATTGTTTGTGGCCTCCGAATCTGCTGACTGATAGTAAATTTGATTTCCACGAACAGGTCTGAGTCTAGAAGGGGAGAATCGGTAATTCAAGGGATGCACGCCTGCACTCCTTGCCGTTTTTTGGCGATGGTGTGTGAAGTTGGGGCCTACCTGAGTACAAGATGCAGGTCGATGAACGCAACATACGGGTCGATCCCGTAGCTCGTGCGGACCATCCCCCTGCCGACGTGCGTCGGTGATGATTAGAAGCTGGCCAGGAACGTGTCGATGTAGGTCAGTTCCTGGGACTCGTCGGATGGGGCCTGCCCTGACGATGGATGCCAAGAAAGAGCAATTCATCGGGCCAAACTAATTGACGCTAAACAAGCGAGGACGCGGACAAACTTCTCACCTCACCCGCGACTACCGTAATCCCTAAGTCGTACCTGAAAGAAACGCTAAACTGGACCTGTCCCCGTTTGTGTCCGTAGGATATGTCTATGCGCATGCGCTAGGCCTTGACCGGACCTTTGCGAAAAATGCTAGCAACTCGACCATCGTAACCCGAAGCGTGAGCGAGGATTTGAGGCGGAAACCAGCCCCGTCCTCGCTTACGCTTCGGGTTACTTGCGCAAAGGTCCGATCAAGGCCCGAACCGGCAACGGTCAAACCCCCTCGGTCCCGTCAATTCCGCAATCTTCATCGATTCTTAACATTGCGCTACGTTGAATCTTCACAATTCCGATTTACTATTGCGCCCGGAAACAAGGGACGTTCCTGTTCATAACACCAAGGGTAAATCGAATGAGAAACATGTGGAGGTTGACTCATTTCATCAGCGTCGGATGTTTGATTCTTGGCGGTTGTACGGTCAAGGACGCCGGACCGGACGCCAGCAGAAACTCGTCAGCCGGTTCCGCGGGAAAACTGACCGGCAGGGTCATGATCGATGGGTCGAGCACCGTCTTTCCGATCTCTCAAGCGGTCGCGGAAGAATTTCAAAAGCAGCATTCGGGCGTAAAGGTCGTCGTCGGGACATCGGGAACCGGCGGCGGCTTCAAGAAGTTTGTGGTCGGCGAAACTGACATCAACGACGCCTCGCGACCGATCAAACAGAAGGAAATCGACGCCTGCAAGGAGAACGGCATTGAATATCTGGAATTGAAGATCGCCATCGACGGCCTTTCGGTGATCGTTAATCCACAGAACGATTGGTGCGAGTGCCTGACCGTCGCGCAGCTTAACACGATCTGGAAGCCGAACAGCGAGGTGATCAATTGGAGCGACGTAAATCCGAAATGGCCGCAAGAGAAAATCCGCCTGTATGGCCCCGATACCGATTCGGGAACCTTTGATTACTTCACAGAAGCCATCTGTGGCGAAGAAGGAGCAAGCCGGTCGGACTACACTCCCAGCGCCGACGACAACGTACTGGTTCGCGGTGTGGCGGGCGACCGGTATTCGCTGGGGTATTTCGGCTACGCTTACTATGTGGAGAACAAGGACAAGTTGAAGATCGTCGGAGTCGCGTCCGGCACGGACAGCACCTCCTGCGTCCAGCCGACTGATGAAACAATCGAGGCCGGCAATTACGTTCCGCTGTCCCGGCCGCTGCTGCTGTACGTGAACAAGGCTTCGCTGAAAAAGCCGGAGGTGGCCACTTACCTGGAGTATTACCTCGAACAAGGTCAGGCTCTGGTGAGCGAAGTTGGTTACGTTCGCTTGAGTCAATCGTTGGTCGCGGAAACGCGGCAAACATTGGAAGACGCGCTCGGCGGCTCCGATACCATGCGAGGCGAGTGATGCTGGATAGGAGCGCCCCGTGTCGTCGACAGTCGAAGTGACAATACCTTCCGTGGACAGGAATCCGCAATTGCTGATCCGCCGCTTTTCCCCAACGCGGGCGAAGGAGCAGGCGATTCGGTTTTTACTCTTCCTTTGCGCGCTGCTTTCTGTTGCCACAACCGTTGGCATCATCTTCGTGCTCGTGACTGAAGCGGTGGTGGCTGTGGGGCCGAACACCGCTTTTTTTCAAGAAGTGTCGGTCAAAGAATTCTTCACGGAAACGCGCTGGACGCCGCAATTTTCCGAGCAGCACTTCGGCGTCCTGCCGTTGCTGGCGGGAACGTTTCTGATCGCCGGCATCGCGGCCCTGATCGCGCTGCCCGTCGGTCTGGCCAGTGCCATCTACTTGAGTGAATATGCGTCGCCCCGCGCCCGTAATTTCATCAAGCCGACCCTCGAACTCCTGGCCGGGATTCCCACCATTGTTTACGGCTATTTCGCGCTCGTCTTCGTGACGCCGTACTTGCTCAGACCAATCTTCCAGGACTGGCTGGGGTTCGACGTTGATGTGTTCAATGCGGCCAGCGCCGGAATCGTCGTGGGCATCATGATCCTTCCGATGGTATCGTCGCTGAGTGAAGACGCGCTGCGTGCCGTTCCGCGAGGACTGCGTGAAGCTGGCTACGCGCTGGGGTCGACAAAACTCGACGTCTCGGTCAAGGTCGTGTTGCCGGCGGCGTCTTCGGGCATCGCGGCGTCATTCTTGCTGGCGGTCTCGCGTGCCGTGGGTGAAACCATGGCCGTCACCATTGCCGCGGGGATGACTCCAGCGTTGACGTTGAATCCGTTTCGCAGCGTCCAAACGATGACTTCTTATATCGTCAACGTCAGCCTGGGTGACACGCCGGCCGGCAGCATCGCGTACCAGAGTCTCTATGCCATTGCTCTGACGCTGTTCTGCATTACGCTGGCCATGAATGTCCTATCACAGTTTGTGTTACGCCGTTTTCGGGAAGTGTATGAATGAGCAATCTCGACCGGGTCTTCGAATCTCGGTTGGCAGCTCGACACCGTCGAGGGCGAGTATTCGCGTCCGTGTGCATGGCGTCAACTTGGTTCGCCGTCGGCGTGCTGGTTGTTCTGTTGATCGGAGTCGTGTGGCAGTCCGCGGGGTGGTTGAACTGGGGTTTTCTAACCAACTTCGATTCACGGCATCCCGAACAGGCGGGAGTTCTGGCCGGATTGTGGGGAAGTTTGTGGCTGGTTCTGTACACGACCTTGTTTTCCGTCCCCACCGGCATCGGAGCCGCGCTGTACCTCGAAGAATACTCGCGAGACACCTGGCTAAGACGGCTCATTCAAGTCAACCTCTCGAACCTCGCCGGTGTGCCGTCGATTGTGTACGGCATTCTGGGGCTGACCGTCTTCGTGCGGATGTTCGGTCTGTTCGGGTCGCAACCGAAAGTCGTCGAAGTTTCGCTGATCTTCGTGAATTTGCAAATCCCGCTCCCGTTGGGCCGGACTGTCATCGCTGCCGCCTTGACACTCAGTCTGTTGATTCTACCTGTAGTCATCGTTGCCGCTCAGGAAGCGCTGCGAGCGGTTCCGGCTTCGATCCGACATGCGTCCTACGCGCTCGGAGCGACCCAATGGCAGACGATTCGCAATCAGGTACTGCCGGCTGCGTTGCCGGGCATTCTGACCGGAGTGATCCTTGCCATCTCACGAGCGATCGGCGAAACGGCGCCGTTGGTGATGATCGGAGCCCTGACGTATGTCGCCTTTACGCCCGGCGATATTTCCAGTCCGGCCGACGTGTTCACGAATCCGCACGGGATCGTCGAGGCACCCTTCGACACGTTCACCGCGCTCCCAATTCAGATCTTCAATTGGGTTTCGCGTCCCAAGACCGAATACCAACACGTTGCTGCCGCTGGTATCGTTGTGTTGTTGGCGGTTCTGCTGGTGACGAATGCCGCAGCCATCTTTTTACGACATAGATTCCAGAAACGGATTCGCTGGTAGTCAATCATCGTGATGACCAAGCTCAACTCATTGTCGGAAGTCGTAGACCACCAGCCAAGCCGTGACGGCGAGGTTCGCAGTCGCGATACGAACTCTACGGCGGTCAAGATCGAGACTCGAAACTTGTCATTCTTTTACGGTGTGAACCAAGCCCTGTTCGATGTTTCGCTGACGATACTGGAACGGGCAGTCACCGCATTGATCGGCCCCTCTGGATGCGGCAAGAGTACATTTCTGCGAACGCTCAACCGCATGAACGACATCATCGAGGGTACGCGGCACACTGGCCACGTGCTGCTGGAGGGAACCGACGTCTTCGCGCCCGAAGTCGACGTCGTCGCGCTGCGCAAGCGAGTGGGCATGGTCTTCCAGAAGTCGAACCCATTTCCAAAATCCAATTTCGAGAACGTGGCCTACGGTCCGAAGATCGCCGGAACCCGGAACAAGAGCGAACTCGCAGCGATTGTGGAACGGTCACTGAAACGGGCTGCCTTGTGGGACGAAGTGAAAGACCGCCTGCACGACTCGGCGCTGGCGCTTTCCGGCGGTCAGCAACAACGGCTGTGCATCGCCAGAGCGCTGGCGACCGATCCTGATGTGTTGCTGATGGACGAGCCTGCCTCGGCGCTCGATCCCGCTTCGACCGCGAAAATCGAAGACTTGATTTTCGAGCTGAAGCAGAACTACACGATCGTCATCGTCACGCATAACATGCAACAGGCCGCCCGCATCAGCGATCGAACGGCGTTTTTCTACGAAGGACGCCTGATCGAAATGGAGAAGACGAAGGAGTTGTTCACAAAGCCGCGCCAGAAACACACCGAGGACTATATCACCGGCCGTTTTGGGTAGTCTCGCCAATCGAGTAAGGAAAGCCGACCATGTCCATTCATCTCACTCGCGACCTCGACGCCTTGCACCGAGATCTGCTCTCGATGTGCGCGATGGTT
Organism: Planctomycetota bacterium; assembly: GCA_027622275.1. Taxonomy (GTDB): domain Bacteria; phylum Planctomycetota; class Planctomycetia; order Pirellulales; family Pirellulaceae. The sequence continues at coordinate 7,212 of JAQBZB010000040.1, forward strand.
GAAGAAATGATCCGCAAGGCCGTGGACGGACTGGCGAATCCCAACGAAGCGTTTGCGCGAGAGTTGGCCAAGCAGGATGATGAAATCGACCGCTGGGACGTGCAAATCGAAGAAGAATGTCTAAAGATTCTCGCCTTACACCAACCGGTTGCCGTCGACTTGCGGCGTATTGCCACCGTCATGAAAATCACCGGCGAACTGGAACGTGTCGCCGATAAGGCGGTGCACTTTGCGGAGCGTGCCTGCGGGTTGGCGTCCTCTGTTCCCGACACCGTTCTCGACAAACTGCAGAAAATGGCCCAGATTGCGCTCGAAATGTTGCACTGCTCTATCGATGCCTATGTTGCGCTCGACAGCGGGATGGCTCGAAAAGTGTGTGGTCAGGACGACATCGTTGATGAGCTGAACCGGGAAATTATCCGGGAACTGGTCCAGACGATGCAGCGTTCTCCGGATCTGGTCGAACCATCGATGCACCTGTTTTCAGCGTCCAGGCATTTGGAGCGCGTCGCCGACCATGCCACAAATATCGCGGAAGACGTCGTGTATCTCGTGGAAGGGGAAATCATCAGACATCGGTCTATTTTATAACAGTCCGAGGACATGGCGAAACAAACGATCCTGATCATTGAAGACGAGCCATCAATCGTTGACGTACTCACGTACAACCTCACCAAAGAGGGCTTCGATGTCGTCGTTGCCGCCGATGGTCAAGAAGGTTTACGCCGCGCCCAGACGGCCTTGCCCGATCTAGTGATTCTCGACTTGATGCTCCCCGTCATCGACGGCTTGGACGTCTGTCGACAGTTACGCAGCGATCCCAAAACGCAAGACATTCGTATCCTGATGCTGACAGCGCGCAGCGAAGAAGTGGATGAAATCGTCGGATTCAGCATGGGTGCCGATGATTACGTGACGAAGCCGTTCAAGCTCAAGCCGCTGATTCATCGCGTCAAAGCGCTGCTGCGTCGCGCGAGCGTAGACGAGCAAAGTCGGGATGTCGTTTCAGTACAAGGGATCGAGGTCGACCGTTTGAATCATGTCGCGAAAGTCGACGGCAGGGAGTTGCAACTGACGCCAACCGAATTCCAATTACTTTGGACGCTGGCTCAACAGCCAGGCCGGGCCTTCCCCCGGAATGAACTCTTGAATCGTTGTCGAGGGGAAGACACGCCCTCGTTCGAGAGGACGATTGATGTCCACATCCGCTCCTTGAGACAAAAACTGGAGCACCGGTCTCGAGTCATTGAAACCGTCCGAGGCGTTGGTTACCGCTTTCAATCGAAGGATTAGATGAACAGTGTGAGAAGAAAAGCTGTATCACGGTTCGGTCGTTTGTTCGAAAGTACTGGATTCTTCTCGCGTCCGGCGACTTGATGAGTCAAATCGCCCCAAGAGACACCGGAACCCCTTGTCTTCATTTCTTTGTTCGAAATAAAAAGACGCCCGGCCACCATTCGTAACCGGGCGTCGCTGAGCGATTACTTCTTCTCGGCGACTTTCTGCTGAACGTCGACCGTGTCAGTCTTCAGCAGTTCAGCGACCTTCTCGGAGACCTTGTTTGCCAACAATCCACTCGGATCGCAGCCAGCCGCAATCGACTTGATCTTGCCACCTTTCTCGATCAGGAAGTTGGTCGGCATGGTCTTCGTTTGGAAGACACCCCAGCTCTCCCCTTTGGTGTCGACGGCATACAGCATCTTCAGTTGCTTTTCCTTGACATATTTCTCGACTTTTTCGTCCGGTTCGCGGAAGATCGCGAGGCTCGTCAGTCCCTTGCCTTCGTATTCCTTGTGCAAGGACTGGAAGTAGGCGAGTTCCTTGTCACAGCCAGAGCAGCCGCAAGTCAGCCGCACTAACACGGGCCCTTTATCCGTGAGCTTCTTCAGATCGATCAACTTGCCATCGGAGTCCTTGATCGTGAAGGCAGGTGCGTCGGCACCAATGACGACCGTTTTCTTTTCGGGTGTCTCTTCCGCGGCTTTCTTTTCATCGGCTTGCGAAAGGACGGGTGTTACCAGGATGGCCAGCCCCAAAACGCTGTACAAGAATGATCGCATGAAAATCTCCTAAGGGTTGATGTCACGTTCGGCGAGCCAGACAATCCGGCGCGCAGAAAACAGTGTAACCGGTTTATCGCAAAACCTCAACTTCAAGCCCTCGATGGTAGGAGTAGAGTTTGAGAACAGCCTGGCCCCGGGGCCGGGAAATCACGGGCCGGGGCCCACGCTACGCGAAACCGTAACACTACCCGGCTCCCTGTATTTGATGGAATTGCCAGCTTGGCGTGCTATACTACCGGCTCGTAGTGAGAGCCGGGAATTGACGGCGATTGACCTCGCGATTCACGACTTGGCATCCAAGGTAACGACTGCGGGAGGCGAGAATAATGATGCACCGAGATTGTTGGTTCTCCGCGTTTCGCCGACGGTCGAAAAAAAAGCACCGAGCACTGCGACTCCGTCGGTCGGACGTACGCGCCCTCGGACTGGAACGCTGCGAACCGCGGCTCGTACTGAGTGGCGTCCCAGTGACGGACTACGATTTCGTCAGTCCGCCGTGGTTTGAGACTGCCGTCGACGCCACTCGATTGTCCGCTAGTGCCGATGGCAGCGGTGTATCCGGAGCCTCGGGCGGTGACTTTGTTGGGCCGCTACCCGTGCAAAACCCAGCAACGATCCGCTGGATTGTCCGCTTCGACCCTGCGTCGCTGATCGGGATCAACTCGGCGCGCGACACGCAGTCTCTTTTGCCCACCGGCGAAATCGAATTCCAGGTTCTGTACGGATTGGGGCTTCCGGGCCAGGTGCTCGTCGAAAGCTCGGGCGGCGCGATCGCGGAAGTGGTTTCCTTCCTAACCGCGAACGACGATATTGCGGCGTTTGAACGAGACTCGATCGTCACGGCACAGGTGCTTCCCGACGACCTCAGTTTTGGAAGCCAAATCGGATTGCACAACACGGGGCAAACAAGCGGTACCGCTGACGCCGACATCGATGCGCCGGAAGCTTGGGACATTACGACAGGCAGCCGCGAAGTCGTGGTCGGAGTCGTTGATTCGGGAATCGACTACACGCACGCCGATCTAGCCGCGAATGTGTGGACGAACCCCGGTGAAACGGCCGGCGACGGAATCGACAACGATGGCAACGGCTTCATCGACGACGTTCACGGCTATGACTTTCACAACAACGACGGCGATCCTCGCGACGATCACGGGCACGGCACGCACGTCGCCGGAACCATCGGCGCCCAAGGCAACAACAGTTTCGGCGTCGCGGGCGTCAATTGGTCGACGTCGATCATGGCGCTCAAATTTCTCGACCAGAAGAATGAAGGATTCACTTCAAACGCCGTGCGGGCGATCAATTACGCCACGATGATGCGCACCTCCTACGACGTCAATGTGCGGGTCTTGAACAACAGTTGGGTGACCCGCGATTTCAGTCTCGCTTTGCGAGACGCGGTCGCCGTCAGCCAGGATGCCGACATTCTGCTCGTCGCCGCCGCGGGCAATGGCAACGTGTTGGGCGAAGGTGTTAATAATGACGTGATACCGCGTTACCCGGCGAGTCTCGAATTCACAAATCTCCTCGCGGTGGCGGCAACCGGCCAGAATGACGAACTCGCTCATTTCAGCAACTTCGGCAAAAACTCCGTCGATCTGGCGGCGCCGGGGGTCGGGATTTTCAGCACCGATCTGGGCGGCGGCTTCCTGTCGCGCAACGGCACCAGCATGGCGGCGCCTCACGTCAGCGGAGTCGCGGCGCTAGTCTGGTCGCTGCTGCCCTACGTCACCGCCGAGGAAGTGCGGAATGCGATCCTGCAGGGTGCGGACCCGGTTGCAGGGTTGCAGGGCAAGCTGGCCAGCGGCGGACGATTGAACGCCCTTGGCGCTTTGACCGTCGACACGGTGCTACCACGCGCGACGCTCACCTCCTCCGCCGATATCACCGAGCCGGGCGGCAGCGTCCAGTTGATAACCGTCACGTACCGCGACAACCAGTTGGTCGACGCGTTGAGCCTCGACGGCTCGGATGTGCGAATCGTGAACGCGGACTCAGGCGAGTCGTTCAGCACGGCGCTGGCCAATGTCAACAGCCAATCGAACGGATTGATTCGAACGGCCGTCTACCGAATGAATGCGCCCGGCGGCGCGTGGGATGCCGCTGACAATGCCACGTATCGCATCGAGTTGCAGGCGGCACAGGTGAAAGATGCCGCGGGCAACTTCGCGCGGCCGGGAGTGCTGGGCGAGTTCATCGTCGACATCGATCCGGTCACCGGACTGATCCGCGTCAACAGTTTCGTCGATGCCCGTGATGCCAATACGTCGGACGGCATCAGCGACGACGGCACGGGCAAGAGCACTCTCCGATCGGCGGTCGAGCAAGCCAACGCGCTAGTGATCGAAAACACGATTCAGTTGCAGGCCGGTGTGTATGAATTCGCGCTGCAAGGCGACGGGGAAAACCAGGCGGCGACCGGCGACCTGGACGTGACTCGCAAACTGACGATCCTCGGTGCCGGCACGACGGCGACGACCATCGACGCCAAGCAACTCGATCGTGTCTTCCACGTGCTGCCCGGCGTGACCTTGACGCTCAGGGATCTCACGCTGCGGGGCGGCTCGGCCGATAGCGGCGGCGGCATCTTCAACGAGGGAAACCTTCAGTTGGTGCGGGTCATGCTGACGGCTAACACCGCGGATTCGGGAGCAGGCATCGACAACCGCGGCAGCGCCACGATCGTCGACAGCACGTTGGCCGGCAACACGGCCCAAGTGAACGGGGCCGGCATCCACAATGCCGCGACTTTGACAGTCACCAACAGCACACTGTCCGCGAACATCGCCGATGGCGCGGGTGGGGGCATCGCCAGTTCCGGCGGGACGGTCAGCTTGACCAATGTCACGTTGACCAAGAATTCCGCCGGCAACGGCGGCGGTCTCTTTAGAAGCGGCGGCGCTGTGAACTTGAAGAACACGCTGATCGCACAAAACCTGGCGTCGACGGCGAACCCTGACGTGGACGGTGCGTTGACTTCGCAAGGCAACAATCTGGTCGGCGACAACACGGGTGCGGCAAGCTCGTTTCCCGCCGGTAATCCCAAGGCCAACGGCGACCTCGTCGGGACGGCCGGCAGTGAAATTGATCCAAAGTTGGGCGACCTTTCCGACAATGGCGGCCCGACCTTGACGCATGCTCTGCTTGTGAACAGCCCGGCGATCGATACCGGTGAAAGCGGGGAGTTGCCGCCGCCGCCGGACCAGCGCGGCATTCCCCGGCCGCTGGATGGCGATACGAGCGGCGTCGCGGTGGTTGACATTGGTGCCTACGAGTTCTTCCAGCCCGCGTCCATCCACGGACTCAAGTTCCACGACCTCAACGGCGATGCCGCCAAAGACGCAAGTGAACCGGGGCTGGCAGGCTGGACGATGTTCCTGGATTTGGATGGCGATGGCAAGTTGGACGATGGCGAACCGACGACCATATCGATGGAAGACGATCCGGCGACGGTCGGCGTGGACGAGACCGGCATGTACTGGTTCGACGGCCTGTTGCCCGGCGACTATGTGGTTCACGAGGTCCAGCAGGCGGGCTGGCGCCAATCGCTGCCTAGTGGCGAGATTAGCTTCGCCGATGCCGTACAGATCTCCCCCGGCACGAAACCTTCCGCGGTGGCGGCCGGAGACCTAGACGGCGACGGAGACGTGGACCTGCTTGTCGCCGACAAGAATTCGGTCGACATCGCCGTGCTGCTAAACACTGGCGACGCATCTTTTGGAGCGCCCTCGCTTTATTCCGCCGGGTTTACAAGTGGCTACGTCCAACGGCTCCACATCGCCGATGTCGACGGAGACACGGACCTTGATGTGTTGGCCTATGTGGCTAGCACTGGCGGCGACCGGGTCGTTGTGCTGAGCAACGACGGAAGCGGCACGCTTAGTTGGTTCACGGAGTTCGCGAACAGCAATTCCACGATCGACGGTCTCGACATCGCCGTGGAAGATCTCGACGGTGATGGCGATTTGGACGTCGTCGTTCCGATCCCATTCCCTATTACTTCACAAGTGTCCGTCTTTTTGAATCCTGGAGACGGTCGGTTTTCACAAGCCTCGACGCTGTCCACTGCAGGGTCTCCGCCTATTCCGTTGGCGGTAACCGCAGGCGACTTGAACGATGACGGCGCACCGGATCTGGCAGTTGCGAACTCAAACGGAACAGTTTCGATTTTCTTGAACCAAGGGAGTGCCGCGTTCTCGGTGGGAGTTGGGTATGCGACAGGAGCTGTCCCGCAAACCCTCCGCATCAAGGACGTGGATGGTGACGGGGACTCGGATCTGATCTTCGCCAATCCCGATTCGGACGACACGTCGATTCTGCTGAACCAAGGAGATGCCACTTTCGCGGCGGCGGTCCAATATACGGTGGGCGATACGCCGCGTGCGCTCGTTTCAAGCGACTTCAATCAAGACGGGCACGCTGATCTCGCCGTGGTCAATGAAGAATCCGACAACCTCTCGCTGCTGCTGAACCAAGGCGATGGGACGTTCGTGAACGACTCGAGTCTGATGGCCGGCGACGGGCCGGTCGATATCGTGGCAGTTGACGTTGACGGCGACGGACTGGAGGATCTGATCGTCGCGAATCTGAATTCGAACAGCGTGTCGGTCCTGCGCAATACGTTTCTGCCGAGCGGGTACGCGGTCAGTTTATCCGCGGGGCAGACGGTCGTTGACCGCGATTTCGGCAACCGGGCGTTGCCGGGCGAGATCCACGGCCAGAAGTTCCACGATCTGGATGAAGATGGAATCCGAGACCCCGACACCCGGCTTGCCCGGCTGGACGATCTTTGTGGACTTGAATGACAACGGCGTGCCGAATGTGGGTGAACCCACGACCATTACCGACCGCGATGGCAATTACTCGTTTAAGAACCTCGCTCCGCTCAGGACATACACGATCCGTGAGTTGCCGCGTGACGGCTGGCGTCAAACGACTCCGGCCGACGAGTCGGGGGGAGCATCGGGGGCCGACGTCAACCTGCCGCCGGAGATCACGGTTCCCGGCGCGCAGGTTATGGATGAGGACAGCGTTCTTAATGTTACCGGCGACCTCTCGATCAGCGATCCCGATGCCGGTTCCGCCGAGGTTCAAGTCACGTTGAGCGTGACGGACGGTACACTCACGCTGCCTAGTACGGGCGGACTTGCGTTCTCCGATGGCAATGGATCCGACGACGCGACGATGACTTTTACAGGAACGATCGACGATATCAACGCGGCCTTGAACGTACTCTTCTACTTTCCGAGCCCAAACTTCAACGGCACGGCAGTAATTACGGTCGACGCCAACGACCTTGGCAACACGGGCACCGGCGGCGAGAAGACGGATGTCGAGACGATCGATGTTACCGTAACACCCATCAACGACCCTCCATTCGCGACGGACGATCAATACACGGTCGATGGAAACGCCGTGCTCAACGTGCCTGCTCTCGGCGTTTTGGCCAATGATGGTGATGTGGACGGCGACTCGTTGACGGTCGCGGTTGATACCGGTCCGTCCAATGGAGTCCTCAATCTCAACGCGGACGGTTCGTTCTCCTACGATCCCAACGTGGGCTTTAGCGGAACAGATTCTTTTACGTACATCGCCCAAGACGGCGGCGGACTTCAGGCCGGCGCGACCGTCACCATCGACGTCGTCGCGACGCTCGTGCGGGTGCGTTTGGAAACTGCGGATCCGCTTGGCAATCCGATTTCGGCGATTGGGGCCGGCGAGGACTTTCAATTGCGCGTTTTCGTCGACGATTTGCGAGACTCGCCAGACGACGAAGGAGTGTTCGCTGCCTATCTGGACCTGCTCTACGACTCGTCGCTTGTGTCCATCACGGGGCCGCTTGTATTTGCCAGCGAATACGACTTTGGCCGGTCGGGAGATACGGCGTCTGCGGGAATCATCGACGAGGCGGGTGCGTTCACCAGTAGTCAATCACCGCTGGGAGGAAGTGAGCGGTTGTTGTTCAGTGTTCCCGTCCACGCCGAGGCCGCCGGACAGGCGGTCTTTCAGGCGGACCCAGCGGATGATCCTCCCGCCCACGACGTTCTCTTGTTTGGGGTCGGCCCTGCCGTCCCTGCGTCGGCGATCGAGTACGGCTCAGCCACCATCGTGATCGGCGTTGCGCAGACGACGGCCCGCGACGATACCTTCCCGATCGGCGTCGACAGCGTGGACAACGAGTTGGATGTGTTAGCGAACGACTTCGATGCACAAGGCGGCGCGTTGACGATTGTTAACGTCGGTTCGCCGGACCAGGGCGGCACGGTTGTGATCACCAACGGAAACCGCTTGACGTACACAACAGCCTCGGGTTTTGCCGGAACCGAACAATTCACTTACGAAATCGAGGACGGAGTCGGCGCCACGGACACGGCGACGGTCACCATCGAAGTGGCGACGCTGGTGCGAGTGCGCTTGGCGACCACGGATTTGCTTGGCAACCCGATCGTTTCCCTGGAGCTCGGGCAGGATTTTCAGTTGCACGGCTATGTCGAAGATCTGCGTCCCAACGCCGCCGGGGTCTTTGCGGCCTACATGGACATCGTCTACGACTCGACGCACGTTGAAGTCGACGGCCCCGTGACGTTTGGGCCGACCTTCAACAACGGTCAATCCGCTGACACGGATACGCCGGGCTTGATCGACGAGATCGGTGCCTTCGATTCGAGCATGACCGCGCCTGGTGCCGTCGAGGTGCTGCTGTTCACGATTCCATTTACCACTATCGGCTTCGGAAACACCATTTTCTCAACCGGCCCGGCTGACGGCGTGCCAATGCGCGACATGCTGCTGTTCGGGAACGTCGATTCGACGGGCGTGCCGAAGCTGACCGGTTCGTTTTGGCAGAACGCGGTGATTCCGAAGGACGTCAGTAACGATGCCTCCATTTCGCCAATCGACAATCTGATCATTCTCAATGATCTTAGCGCCAATGGTGCCCGGCAACTGACCACGGAATCGACGCCGCCATTCGTCGACGTCGATGGCAATGGGTTCATTACGCCACGCGACGGCCTGTTTGTGTTCGATACCCTTGCCGGTTTTGCAACCGACGCTTCAGTTCCGCCAAATCATATCAGCTACGGCGGCATAAGCATCGTGACTGCGAATACGCCGCCGACGGCCCGAGACGACACGTTCGCGATCGCCGTCAACAGCGCGGATAACGAGTTGGACGTCTTGGCGAACGATTCCGACACAAACGGCGACCTGCTGGCAATTACGAGCGTAGGCTCCACAGACCGCGGCGGCACCGTCGAGATCGTCAGCGGCGGCCACTTGAAGTACACGCCGGCCGCGGATTTTATAGGTGTCGAACAATTCACTTATCAAATCGAGGACGAACTTGGTGACGGGGACACGGCGACGGTAACGATCCATGTCTATCCCGTCTTGACGCCCCATGTGGTTGCTGTCGGACCGGGGCAAATTGTCCGCGATGTCGATTTCGGCAACCGCGCGCTGCTCGGGGAAATCCACGGCCAGAAGTTCAACGATCTGAACGGCGACGGTGTCAAAGACGATGGCGAGCCGGGATTGGCCGGTTGGACAATCTACCTGGATCTGGACAGCGACGGCATCAAGGACGTGGGGGAACCCACGACCACGACCGACGAGAACGGCGACTATTCTTTCAGCGGACTGGAACCTCTAACCACCTACGCGGTCGCGGAACTGCAGCAGAGCGGATGGGAACGGACTCTGCCCGCCAGATCAATCCATCTGAACTCGAGTCCACTGGCCGACGTTGACGACGACGTGCGGCGCGTGGTGCGAGTTGATGTCAACGGTGACGGCAATCAAGATCTGGTCATACTGATTGGCGGTCCCGGTGCGCCAAGCGGTGGTCAACTCGAGGTTTTGTTCAGTCTCGGGAACGGTACGTTTACGCCCGGCCCTAGCGTAGGCGTCGGGGAGCTAGCCGTCTCGCTGGCTGCAGGTGACATCGACGGCGACGGGGATGAAGACGTGCTGGTCGGCCACAGTGGCAGTGCGTTTCCACCTTCGGCGTCGAAGATCACGATCCACCGAAACCGCGGCGATGGTTCCTTCGACGCACCGGTGACGCTACTTGAAACCACTTACACCGGTTTTATCCTTGTTGCTGATTTCGATCGCGACCAGGATCTCGACGTGGCGGGCTTTAGTGGTAACGAACTGGTCATGATGAGAAACAATGGGCAGAGTGTCTTGACGCAGAGCAGCAATGTAGTGGCCGTGGGAGTTACGGCTGACTTTGTCGCGGCTGGAGACCTGGACGGTGTAAACGGGCTCGACATGGCCGTGGCTGGCAACGACAAGGTGGTCATTCTGCGCAACAACGGAGCAGGCGTTTTTTCCAAGGCCGGAAATCTGACGGCGGGCAGCTATCCAAACTGGCTCGCGCTGGCTGACCTCGATAACGACAACGATCTCGACCTGGCGGTCGCCGATCCGGAATCGTCAATGGTTTCGTTGCTGCTGAACAACGGGAATTTCGCGTTTTCCACCCCCGTCAATCTGGCCGTCGCGGGGACGCCGACCACCGTCGTGGCCGTGGATCTGGAACAGGACGGCGATCTCGATTTGGCCGTGACCACCGACGAGTTGGTCGTGCTGGTGAACGACGGCACGGGATCTTTCGGTTCGAGCGTTTCGTTCTCCCACGAACCCACGCTGTTCACGTTTCCCGGCGATTTCAACCGGGACGGCCGCACGGACTTATTGACCCTTGGTGGCGACGCCAACAACGGCGGCAACGGCCAAGTTTCGCTCTTGATCAACCAGTCGCTGCCGGTATACCGAGTCGCGTTAGATGCCGGAGCCGTCGTCGCCAACATCGACTTCGGTAACCACGACGTGGGCGGATCTGGAGGGTCGGGTTCGAAAGGGAGCATCGCCGGCCGCCTGTTCAACGATCGAAACGGCAATCGCCGGCGCGACGCTGGCGAGACATTTGTCGCCGGCTGGACGGTGTATCTCGATTCCAACACCAACGGCCAATTGGACGATGGCGAGGCTCGCACCGTGACGGCGGCAGACGATCCGAACACGGCCAATGAAGATGAGTCCGGACTGTATGCGTTTGAGGATCTCGTTCGCGCAACGTATTCCGTTTCGGTCGTCCCTCAAGATCAGTGGAAGATCACGTCTCCCAATGCGATCACGTTGTCGACGAGCGAATTCGAGACCGGCGACGGGGCGCAGTCCGTGGCGGCAGGCGACTTTGACGGCGACGGCGATCAGGATCTGGCGGTGGCCAACGGAGTGACCAACAACATTTCCATTTTGCTGAATAACGGCAGCGGGGATTTCACGCAGGTCGTCAATGTGCCGGTCGGCTTTGGCCCATCGTCCGTCGCCGTCGGCGACCTGGATGGAGATGGCGATCTGGAATTGGTCGTGGCCAATCTGTTTTCCGGAAACGTCACCATACTGACGAACAACGGCGCGGCATCCTTCTCGGCCGGCGCGAGCCTGGCAACGGCTCTGGGTCCGGTGTCCGTGACACTCGCCGACCTTGACGGTCAAAACGGACTCGACATGGCCGTCGTCGCCGAGTTTGCCAACAAGGTGTCGGTGTTGTTGAACAATGGCGGCGGGTCGTTCGCGGCCGCGGTTAATTACTCGGTCGGGCTGGCTCCCCAATCGGTGTCGGCCGGCGATCTGGATGGCGATGGCGACCTCGATCTGGCGGTGGCGAATTTCGACACGGGAGACGTTTCGATTTTAAAGAACAACGCCAGCGGCGGGTTCTCAGTGCCCACCAACTTGCGAGTCGGAGACGGCCCATTCTCCGTCACGATGGTCGATTTGGACGGTGACAACGACTTGGATCTGGCAGTCGCCAACGTCCTGTCGGATGACGTCTCGATTTTGAGAAACAACGGCAATGGTACATTCTCCGCCGCCGCGAATTTCGCGGCCGGGTCGGGACCGTCCTTTGTGACTTCGGCCGATCTGGATCTCGACGGCGACCCCGACCTGATAATCACGAACCGCAGTTCGACCAATCTGGCTATCCTGTTGAACGATCGAGGCGTGGGGTTCATTGCCGCCAGCAATCTAGGTGTCGGCGATTTCCCGGCGCGGCTGGCGAAAGCCGTCACGGCGGTCAATCTCGATGGCGACTCCGATGCGGATTTGACGATCGCCAACGGTGACGGCGACAGTATTTCGGTGTTGTTAAACACTCTGACACCCGGGCCAAACGTGATCGTGCTTCGCGACGGGGAGAACCGCAATAACGTCGACTTCGGTGCTCAACCGCCCAACGAGCCGCCGACCTTGGATTCGTTGACGGACATTACGATCGTTGAAGACGCAGGCGAGCAGACCGTAAGCCTGACGGGCATCACGGCCGGTGGCGGCGAAACGCAGGACTTGCGCGTGACAGCGTCGAGCGGCAACACGAGCCTGATTCCGAATCCGTCCGTGACCTACACGTCGGCCAGTGCAATGGGCTCGCTGAAGTTCACTCCGGCGAACAATCAATCGGGGACCGCCGTCGTCACCGTAACGGTCGAAGATGCCGGGCCGGACGGCGACATCAACGAGACGGACGACAACGGCTCCGTCCAACAAACGTTCGCGGTGAATGTAACACCGGTTAACGATGAACCGGTCGTCGGTGACTCGGTGGCGGAAACCGACGAGGACACACCAATCACCATCGCGTTGGATGTGACGGACGTTGAGGGACTATCGTCCGCTTCGGTTGGTTTGCGAGATGTCAATGCCCCGCCACTTGGTGCCATCAGTTTCGAAGTCACGGCTGATTCGGTGGTGTTGCACTATGATCCTTCACAAGTTGCCGATTTGCAATCGATTGGATCGGGCGACTCCGTCGTGGAGGTGATTGTCTTTCAGGTAGACGACGGCCAGGGAGGCACAGCGACAGGCACCGTCACCATCACCGTGCGCGGCAAGAACGACTGGCACCGCGAATCGATGCCTCTGGACGTCAATGGGACCGCGACCGTTGAACCTCTGGACGCGCTGATCATCGTCAACTGGCTGAACCGAGAAGGTCCCGGCAAGTTGCCAGGATTAATGACTGCTCCCGTGTTCTGGCTCGACGTTAACAACGACGGTTCTGTCTCACCGGTCGATGTTTTGCAGGTAGTCAATCATCTCAATCGTTTTTTTGCGTCGGGTGAAGGGACGGCAGCTCGATTCTTCGGCGACGCCCGCAACGAGACCAATTCGCAAATAGCCACGAGTTCCTCGCAGCTTCCATCGCCGGTTCGCACTGGCTCGCGGGAACACGACGCGGCAATCGCATTCCCCAACATTGCCGTTGATCCGTCACCACGAGCTTTTGATCGCCCGCCTCGTCAAGTGGAAGCCTTGGAAGACCTGATCGAAGTGCTCGCTCGCGACGTCTACTCCGCCTGGCAGGCGGAGACAGACGCCAAACTGGTGCGGTGAAAGAACGGAGACTCCTAGCTCGGTGTCACGGGTTATGGTGATTTAAGCGGTCTCGGAAACCGAGCGCTGAAGACGACGAATCTGATTTTGCCGCACTGCGGACTTTGGCAAATGACACTTGGGTGATCGTTTCGCGTTTCGACCGCATGACCGCGGATTTCAATCTGCGATCGTTCTCGGCGGTGGTGGCAAGCGGCAGACGCCTCAATTCGCCTTTTGCCGCCTTGGCCGTTTCCCTACAATTCGCAAAGAGAAGCGATGCGTCAGAATACTCTTGGAAACTCCCATGCCAACGGTCGAAGAAGCCTTGCAGCTCGGTTGGAAACGGCACCAAGCGGGCGATCTCCGCAACGCCGAGCATATCTATCGCCAAGTCATCGCGGTTGCAGCGACGGATGCCAACGCCTGGTGCTTTCTTGGAATGGCGTGCCACGATCAAGCCAGATACGACGAAGCGGTTGCCGCCTATCACATGGCGATGGAGATTCAGCCCAACTTCCCCGTCGCGCTCAGCAACTTGGGAAACACGCTGAAGCAACAAGGAAAGCTCGTGGAAGCGGAAGCCAGCTGCCGTGAGGCACTGCGGTTGAAACCGGACTACTCGACGGCGTTCAATAATCTCGGCGTCGCGCTCGTCGCGCAAGGGCGATTGGTGGAAGCATCCGAGACCTTCGAGCGGGCGCTCGCCTTGATGCCGAACGACGCGGTCACGCATTCCAATCTCAGTGCGGCGCTGGTTCGCCAAGGCAAGTACGCCGAGGCCGAAACCAACTCGAAGCAAGCTCTCAGCTTGAACCCGAACTACGCCGAAGCTCACAAGAATCAGGGCATCGTGTGGTTGTTGTTGGGCGACTTCGAACGAGGCTGGCCCGAGTACGAATGGCGTTGGCACTGCCCTGGCTCGAAGATGCCTGACTATTCCGCACCGCTGTGGCAAGGCGAGCCGCTGGACGGCAAGACAATCTTGCTGCACCACGAGCAAGGTCTCGGCGATACGATTCAGTTCGTGCGTTACGCCGCGGTCTTGAAGCAGCACGGTGCGGGACGAGTCGTCGTCAAGACACAGAAGCCGTTGTTGCAGTTACTCGCCACGGGAGACGGCATCGACGAACTCGTCTGCGGCGATACAGGACTGCCGCCATTCGACGTCCACGTTCCCATGCTCAGCGTCCCCGGCATTCTAAAGACGACGTTCGAGACGATTCCTGGAGACGTTCCGTACATCCATCCGAAACCTGAACTCGTCGCCCAGTGGAAACAGCGGCTCGCCAACTACGATGGCTTCAAAATAGGGATCTCTTGGCAAGGCAGCCCCGATTTCCATGCGGACGCCCAGCGGAGCATCCCGCTGCGGCACTTTGCGAAGCTCGCCGCCGTACCGGGAATCCGCTTGTTCAATTTCCAAAGGGGATTTGGCATCGAGCAGTTGGATGCATTGAACGGCGCGTTCGAGGTGGTCCGTTTTGGCGACGAACTCGATAACGAAGCCGGCCCGTTCATGGACACGGCAGCGATCATGCAAAACCTCGACTTGGTGATCGCGCCCGATACGAGCGTGATACATCTGGCCGGAGCCCTCGGCGTGCCGGCCTGGATCGCATTGTCCATCTCGCCGGACTGGCGATGGTTTCTCGATCGAGAAGACAGCCCGTTCTATCCGACGGTGCGCGTGTTCCGCCAACAGAAACTTGGCGACTGGGACGAAGTGTTTACACGAATGGGCGAGGCATTGCAACAACGGGGTTCCGCCACGTCCGATTCAGCAGCGAATTGTTTAACCACCGATCCACCAACAACGACAGGGAGATCCGCCATGACGCAGGAAGCAACAGTCAATGTCGAAATCGCTCCGGGAGAGCTAATTGACAAGATCACGATTCTGGAGATTAAGACGGAGCGCATCACCGATGCCGCGAAACTCGCGAACGTCCGCATCGAGTTGGCCACACTCGAACAAGCCCGCGACGCCACGCTCGTCTCGTCTCCGGAACTAGATGATTTGACCAAACAGCTCAAGACGAGCAACGAAAGACTTTGGGAGATCGAGGACGACATCCGCGACAGCGAACGCGCCAAGGACTTTGGCGAAAAGTTCATCGAGCTGGCTCGCTCCGTCTATAAGAGCAATGACAAACGTGCCGCTCTCAAACGCGACATTAACATGCTGCTCGGATCGCATCTCGTCGAAGAGAAGTCGTATAGCGACTATGATTAGCGAAGCACTCCGGACTTGCGCGGCGCAGGACAAGGCGATGTTGTGTCATTCTGGCAACGGGGCTCATTGTATTGCGATGACTCTTTAGCGCGGCGAAGCCGCAGTTGAGTAGGATGGACTTCTAGTCCGTCCAGTCACGCAGAAAGGCGTTTACGGACGGACTGGAAGTCCATCCTACGCAGTTTTGCAATCGTGTTTTGGTAACAACGGACTGCGCGATAACTGATGTAAGGCGGGAGCATCACTTGCATGGCACCACTACTTGATCTTGTGGAGCTTCTCACATGGCCTGTCTCCCGTCCATTCTGCGGACGATTAGACCATCGCCGAATTCGCCATTTCTTTGAAGAACGTGGCGTGTGCGTACTCGCAATTCAGTGGTCACCGTTCTGTACCGGATGGTTCAGCCATTGGCACGACCGCTTCTATTTGGTGGATTGCGAAACCGGTAGCGGTACCTCACGTACGATCACATGTCGCACCAGCTGGCGCACCGGTGTTGTGATCGCTGACGACGACGAAGAGTTCGGCGAATCGGACGACCGCTGAGCACAGTAAGCTCTGTATTACTTCGGCCGCTTTTCCTCCAGCCATTCCTGCTTTGGCACGCGCTCGGGATGCTCTTTGGCCCAGTCGGGAGTTGGAAACCATCGAAGCGCACTGTAACGGGGATAAGTTTCCCAGATGTCGCCGCCATCGGGAGCCGTCACGCGAGCGTCGTTCGTCTGTTGAAGATAACTGAAGAGGCGGTTGTGGAGTTGCCTCTTTGCGACGTCGTGCGCGGGATCAGCGGCTAGATTGTTCAGGCAACCTGGATCATTGCGGATGTCGAACAACTCGCTCGCCGGACGCTTGTCGACCGCCAAGCCAAGAAACCTACCGAGCGTCGCATCCTTGCGTTGATCGATCAGGAATGTTAGTGATGGGCAGGCATCGATGTCGTGATAACCGCCGTGCATCGGCCCGAGATTCCCTTCGGCGACTTCATCGGCATCTTTTCCGCTGCCAAGCATTTGCGGTGAGCCCGCAGGCCAGCGCTCGGGCTGGAAGTTGTGAATGTAGAGGTAATCCTGCGTCCGTAGGCAGCGTTGCGGATAGCCGAGCGAGTTGAATCGCGAGGACGAATGTCGCTCGCGAGCGGAAAAGACCGCATCGCGTGACGCATCGACGATTCCCTCCTTCGTCGAACTGAGAATATTGCGAATGCTCCGTCCGGCGATTGGAGTCTCGGACGGCGGGTCAATGTTCGTCACGTCGTAGATCGTGGCGGTCAGGTCAATCAAGTTGACAAGATCGTCCACGG
Source organism: Planctomycetota bacterium (assembly GCA_027622275.1). Taxonomy (GTDB): domain Bacteria; phylum Planctomycetota; class Planctomycetia; order Pirellulales; family Pirellulaceae. The sequence goes on from JAQBZB010000040.1 coordinate 24,205, forward strand.
TTCGACCTCCCGAAGCCATGGCGGGCCAAGCCACCGCGAGTGGCATGTGGATACCGTATTCGTAGCAGTTCGCTTTGGCTCGGGGAAACGCCATGCCGTTGTCGCTCGTGACAATGACCAACGTGTCGTCCAACTCGCCGGCCGCTTCCAGCAAATCCAACATCCGGCCCAAGTGTTGATCGAACCATTGAATCTCGAAACAGTAGTCGAGCATGTCATCACGGATTTGGGGAGTGTCCGGCAAAAAGGGCGGAACCTGTACCTTCGCCGGGTCGAGTCCGTGTTCGCGGCCGATCCCCTTTTTGAAGCTACGATGCGGCTCCGTTGCTCCGTACCAAAAGCTGAACGGCTGATCCTTCGCTCGCTGCTTGAGAAACTCTTCGAAGTTGCCGGCGTAATCCGTCTTCGAGATTCCTTGCGGGGCATCGTTCTTCTTTGCCGAGAATTCCGTTCCGGCAGGATTCCGAGGACGCCCACTCACTTTCCAATTCCCGGGACTCCATCCCTTTCCCGTATAGCCGACGAAGTAGCCGCTCGCTTCCAAACGATCCTGGTAGACTTCGTACCTCTTGGAGAAGGAACTCGCGTGTGTGCCGGCATGTTCAATCTGCCAAATGTTTCGACCGGTCAAGAAGGCGGCTCGCATCGGACTGCACCCAGGTGCGGGAGTGAACGCGTTACGAAACAGCAAACCTGCCTTGGCAACGCGGTCGAACGCAGGCGTCTCGATCGCTGCATAGCCGTAGGCCGAGGCATGCGGATAGGACTGGTCGTCCGAGATGGCCACCAGAATGTTGGGCCAGTCGGCGGAACGAGCGATGGGACAGACGCAGAGAAGCAAGAACAGCGTGGTGATGCCAACCCGAGGTTGCCGTTGCATGGCTTTGTTCGCCTACAGAGAAAATGGTTAACGTCGCCGCTTATCATGCGCGACGCCCCATCGGTTCGCAACGGCTTGCTACGCGGTGCGGCGCAAGCGGACGCAGTTCCAGGAACACTGATTGAGCTACACGAATCCGACGCTATAATGCGCGGAAGCGTTGCAGGAACAGCGATCTTGGTAGGTTGCTAGGCTGGACTGCAATACAGAAGTCGTGGGGGCGACGATCATCGGCTCTACTTTTACGCGAGCCGCAGTTGGCTGACCGTGGCGGCTTCTTCCTTTTTTGAGTTTGGACGGCCGGTACTCGATTCAGTGAGAAAATCGCTATTGAGACTCCGTGTTGCCCGCCGCTGAGTTCGCTCGGAGATATCACGTTTGCCCAAAGGATCGGCCTTATGATCGAAATGACTCTCGAAGAAGCTACTGTCGAGTCGCTCGCGGATGCCGCTGTCATCATGGCGGTCGGAGTTGGAGATCGCCACATGTCCAACGTCTTGCTCGGTCGAAAGGAGTTTGCCCGCGTTGCCGGGAACCCGGCGCTTGTCGCTGAGACCAAGATCGTTCGCGTCAAGGTGGAAGGCGAAGAGCAATTTGAGGAACTCAAAGGGCGAGTCAAGGAAGCAAAGGGCGAGTTGGACCCCGACGTTAAATGAGTCGCTGGAGACTCAAATTGATTCCTCGGCCGGCGGGGCTTCTTATGCCGCTGCCGAAGTTCCTCTATTCTAATGTTCGGCTAGGGAGTGAGTTGGACGGTCGCTGGGCGCGGCTTTGGTCGTGCCGAGAGGAAAGTCCGGGCTCCATAGGACAGGGTGATCGGTAACACCGACCGGCCGTGAGGTCAGGGAAAGTGCAACAGAAAGTAAACCGCCGATGGCCGCTGCGAGTTCGCTCGTCGCGGCACAGGCAAGGGTGAAACGGTGCGGTAAGAGCGCACCAGCAGCCAGGGTGACTTGGCTGGCTCGGCAAACCCCGCCCGGAGCAAAGCCAAGCAGAGAGAATGTGGCCTCGGTCACTGCGGGCCTGTCCGGCTCGTCATTACTCTCGGGTAGGCTGCTTGAGGCGCTGAGCAATCAGCGTCCTAGATAAATGGCCGTCCCTCCTGGCGAGGACAGAACCCGGCTTACAGATTCACTCCCTAGCCTTTCTTTCTTCGCGTTTCGCCGGGAAAGCCCTCCTTCCTTCATATCTAGCGTCCCAGTAGGTCACTTCCGCCGGAAGTGACCTACGAGACACTTCGGTGTTTCGAGGTCCGCCAAGGTCACGCTCGGCGAGCATGACCTACTTTAACGATTTCTAGTCGGAAGGGACGAGATCGTTGCCGATGATTTGGAGAAGCTTTGAAATACAAAGCTGGTTCATGCTCGTTCGACGTTGGTGCGATTCCGCCTTCAGCGATTCGTGCAAACTCTTTGGCAAGCGGACCGTTATTACTCGCGTCGGCTCATTGCTTTCAGTCTGATAGCGAGACTTCTCGCGCAGCTTCGCGACCATCACCTGAATCTCGGCATGCTCCGCAGTTTGCTCGAAGGCTTCCATTTCCTCCTGTTTGCTAAAGACACGTCGAGCGACGCCCTCCGTACCAAGAACTTCTCGGAAGAATGTCACCCAATCCGGGCTTCGCCGAAACATCTCGGCAGCAACGCGACATACCTCCTGTCGCTTGGTAATCGGCTGGGCCGGAGACAGATCCTGCGATTCGCACGGATCAACCCCTCGCGATGACGTCGTTGGTGACTGCGGCTGCGTATCGGTGCCACCTTCAAGTGTTGCCGGCTGTTGTTGAAACTCGGACATACTAGGCTCCTTCCTCAATGGTTACTGATCCTTAAAAGACAACGGCGGACGGAAACTTCCCGCACGCGACCTTATCTTCCGTACGAGTCAAGAGCAGCACGGATGTCATTGCATTGCTTGCACTTACGTTAACGCAATGGGCGTGCATCAATTCCGTGCAGACGTGCCCGCTCGGGAGGCACGGTATGGTATGCACAAAAAGTAGGCAGCACCATTTGTTGCATCCACCAAAGTGTCCACTTGAATCTTTCTTTCAAGTTTCACTTTGGGTAAGGATTCACGCACGAAAAAAGCCCCGGCATGACTGACGGGGCTTTGTGGCGACTGCCGAGATTTGGCTGGACTAGGCGAGTTCCTCGCGGACCCGTTCCAGGAGGCGCTTCGTCGACCGGGTTCCCTCGAACTCGTCAAGCTTATTGCCACCGTACTCGATGCCAACGTAGCCGTGATATCCGGCGGCTAGAACGATCTTCATCATCTTGGTGAAGTCGGTCTTCGTTTCATTGCCGGCATCGTCAAAGTCCTGACTCTTCGCGCTGACAGCTTTCGCAAACGGCATCAGCTCCTCGACCCCCTGATAGCGGTCGTACAATTTTCCACCTCCGAGATCGAAGTTTCCGAAATCCGGCAGCGTACCGCAGTGGTCGAGCCCGACTTTGGTGATCACTTCGGCCAACCATTTCCCGTTCGACGACAGGCCGCCATGATTCTCGACGAGTACATTCAGTCCGTAAGGCTTCGCAAACTCGCTCAGCCGGCGGAGCCCGTTAGCCGCTAGCGTCACTTGGTCTTCGTAACTCCCGGACGACGCCGCATTCACGCGAATCGAGTGGCAACCGAGGAACTTCGCGGCTTCGACCCACTTGTAATGGTTTTCTACCGCGGTCTTTCGCTTCTCGTCGTTTGGGTCGCCCAAGTTTCCCTCTTGATCGATCATGATCAAGAGACTCTTCACGCCCAGATCGTCCGCTCGCTGCTTCAGTTCGGCAAGATAGTTTTTATCCGCGCCTTTGTCGGCGAAGAACTGGTTGACATATTCAACCGCATCGATACCGAATTCCTGCTGGGCCGTCTTGGCAAAGTCGAGATTGTCGAGCTTGCCATTAAAGAGCGTCCTGTGAAGTGACCACTCGGCCAACGAAATCTTAAAGGCTGGCTCAGCTTCCGCGGCGAAGAGCGCGTGGCCGGCTGGACCGAGCGAAGCGGCTTGCCAGCCGACTGCCGCGGCAACACCCTTCAGAAACGTACGGCGATGTTGTCTATTGGTCATGGAATCAGGGCTCCTTGCGATTGATTAAGAAAGGGTTCGAGGCAATTCGCCCACCAGGCGTCGACAGCCGGAAGTGCCCAGTATAGATGCGACAATTGGCACTGACAACGAACTGGAACCGATCTTCTCATCTCTAGCAGATCGTTGCCTGCCGGGATTCGCAGGATGTTGTGACGAGCAGTTTGGGGGTCGAGTCGGTTCTGAAACAGGTGGCGGTGTTGCTCGCTCCGGCGGGAACTTTGCCGGTCGAAGGGGAGGACGCGGTTGAGAAACTGCTTGACGTCGCTGATTGCTCCAATGGCGAGCTGTGTTTCTGTTGCAGCGGAGGGCAAGGGACTCGAACCCTCAACCCCTTGCGGGGCGCCGCATTTCGAATGCGGTTGCTAGCCATTCGCGTACCCTCCGGCTCCCTCTATGTGTACTCGCCGAGCTTGCTTTGGACAAGATGTCGTTACAACTGATGAAGGAACGAGCACACGCTCATTTGGTTCGCGATGTATCCTCGCTAGAGCCACGCGATCCGGAACGAACGGACCAATCGGCGGATACGGCGTGTTGAGCTACGTGCGTCCGGCAGAATTGTTCCAGTTGGAACTACTCGACTGCGGTCTCGTGATGTTCGTAGGACGCAGCGCCATCGCACGCGATATGCGGGTTCGTGCGGATGACCGTCATGTAGTTGCACCAAGACTTTGTCTGTGAACTCGTTGAGCCCCCGGACGATACGTTGCTTGTGGTTAGACGACGTATCTCTGTGCTGAGGTGAGACATGACGAAGAACTATCGAGTGGTGACGCGGGGCGTGGACGGTTCGATCAAGATTCGCGACTATGACGAGGCGGAACCGTTGTTGAAGATGCACAGCCAAATCGGGATCGAAGACAGCAGCACCGACCTCTCGCTCCGGGGGCAACCGGTCTTCCGTGGGCTAATCGGCCCGATGCCGGATGGCAAGGGCGTCGTGCGGTATGAGTCGCCCGACGTGTTTGAATCGCTGACGAAAGACTGGGCCGCGGCGAAGCCTGTTCGACGCACACGCCGTCGCCGTGCGGCAGCTCCGACCGAGCAGAATGCGGACAGTTCATCGTAAATCGCTAACGCCGCAACCGCTGTTGCTCTTTCGATGTTTTCGGAACAGGGCGAGATTCCTGATCGAGTTCGCAGCTTGATGGGAACCTCGCCTTTTTTGGTTTTACGGATGGAGCTGGTTGGTTTCACGGCCCAAGGACCGTGACTGGCCAGCGGCTGATCGTCGCCAGTTGTTCGGCTTCCGCTCGCGTTGGGACGAAGATCAGGCCCGCGTCGCTCGGCAATTCTCCGAGATCCACATCGCCGACATGTCGCCATTCGCGTTCGATACTCCAATCAATCTCGCGCCCGCTTCGGTGGGATCGACTTGTTTGGACTTGGAACAGCGGGCGGTCTTGTGGGGCCATCGATTCCCACAGCGAGTCGTCGCCGTATCGCACCGGCAAACAGCGCCGCCGCTCCAACCAATCCCGGCGGATACAGATTCCGTAAGGTTCAAAGTCCCATCGCGCGAGATGCGAGCGAAACGAACGAAGTTGCGGCAAGTCCGCCAGCGGAACCGCCGTCAGGCAGACCACCTCGGTATTGCCCCGGATGATTCTCGACGTTGCAACCAGACGCTGCATGGTGACAATCCTGCGAATCGCGGCAAACGCGGAATGATCGGACGGGGCGCGGTTCAGCAACAGTTCGTCCAAGTAATCGCTCCGGCATTGGTCCGGCCAGCCGTCCGATTGCGCGCGAGTGGAATGAGTCAACCACTGCCAATCGCCGCTCGATGGCAACTCGACGATTGGTGCATTCTGAATTGTCGGACTTCCACGGTGACTTGCCGCTTCGTGTCGAAGTGTATCCAGCACGACCCATCCAACCGCACCGCGATCCAGTAAGTCGTCCGCCAGTTTTCGATCGACAAGATCCTCGCCCAACGCGAGGAAGACGCTCGCCGTCGGCCAGACCAAATCGTTCAGCCGCGCGCGAACGAGCTTTTCAACGTGCCCACCCCGGCGAAGATGGAACACCAGAAGTCGCTCGCAAATCGCTACAACGGCCTGGTCGCGAACCGGGAGCTTCGCCAAGGGCATCGGATGCGCGGAGACAACTCGCGAGGGCCAAAGTTCTGGAGACAGGTACGCTCGATGGATTGCTTCGAGGTGCATCGCCTTGAGCTGTCGGACGCGTTTGAACCAGGCGTGGATCGACTCCGATTCTCGCGGACATTTCAACGAGACGACGCGGACGCCAAATAACTCGGCGGCTCGGCGGACGTAGGGATCAGGAGTCGTTGCGGCGGCGGTCAACAAGACATCGTGGTCGCGATCGATCTTCGAGCACGCGGCGCGAAAGACGGTGAACCAGTCGGCTTGTGTATCCAATCGCCTGCCGAGTCGAGAACTAGCGATACCGATTCGCGAGCCGCTTGGGCGGCCCTGCGGCCACCACAGAAGCCGTTCGCCGAGCCAGTGGGCTGCTCGGGAATTCTCGATGTTCAGCGAAGTGAGCCTCGCGCCGGCTGCGCGTTGATCCGCGAGCCACGATCGTGTTTTCTCTGCGCGACGGCGTGTGTTTACAGGTAGCGACGAAAGGTCGAAATCCTCCCAAGCTTCCAGCATGGACGAAAGCAAGTCATCGTGTCTTGCGGAACCGAGTCGCTGGCCGCTTGGCAACCAACCGGCTTCGTACAACAACTGCCCGAGATGATTCTGTTCAACCGGCATGACCGACAACGGCAATTAGAAGTGCCCGGCGCGAGGACGACGACGAAACAACGGTGTAGTTCTATCGCGCGCTCCGCTGCGGTCAATGAGAATCTGATGGAATGCCGTGAAAACACCCAAGAAATGGAAAGGCCTCTCCAGGTGGGGCAGAAACCTGAAGAGGCCTAGAAGGGGTGTCTCCGCCAAGTGGGGCAGTAACTTGGCATTAGTGGAGACATGCCAGGTACCTAACTCGCTCATTGTCTCCTACTCCAACGAAATGTCAAGCATCGATTTCAAAAAAAGAATCTGTTGTAAACCATTAGAAATGTCCCGCTGTTCTGGGGTAGTAAAAGGGCGGTGGGATTGGACTGCGGAGCGGAGGTTTTGCCGCACCGCCGTCAGTCGGCCAGCCAACTGGCTCGCTCCCGCTTCTGCCATTCATGAAGGACAGACACAACGTCAGCGATTCTTACACACCCAAAATGGAAATCATCACGACACCCCGCAGGTTCGGCGGCGAGCACTCCATTAATCGCCAAATCGGCGTGTGTCTTGGCCGGTGGCGACTTGGCGGAGGATGCCGCCGTGGGGGGCGGAGAGGAAGGATTGACCGTCGGGTGAAAAGACGAAACGCGCAGGATCCCTTTCGGGCACGATACGGTCTTCGGGTTTGCGAACGCGGTACGTGTGGAACGCTCCCTTCTCGAAGGTGTAGCGCGCGATCTCTTTCCCGCTGATCAGATCCCAAAACAGAACATCGCCATTCGTTTGATCGCCTGTACCGAGCATCGAGCCGTCGGGGGAGAAGAACGGGTGCTGAAGGCCGCGACCGCCGGTCTGAAGGCGACGAAGTGGCGTCAATGAATTCGTATCCCACAATAACACGCTCCCGTTCGAATGACCGGAAGCCACCAAAGTTCCATCCGGAGAAAACGTCGCTGTGTAAAATGGCTCGTCCTGGGGTGACGCCGACATCTGAATGGCCGGATCGGCGACATCACAGAGCCGCATTTCGAATCCGTAGTCCGTTGCGACGACCCCGAGCAGCCGTTCGCCGTCGGGAGCGTATCGCAACGAGAGTGCTCCGGCGACTCCCGGGAATTGTTTCAACTTGGCACCGGAGGAGAGGTCGTAAACAACACATCGAAGCTGACTGGCAACGGCGATCGCATTGCCGTGTGGCGAGAAGCTGAAGGCGTGACAGCGGTCGAAGATAAACGCAGGCTTGCCGGTTTCAATGTCCCAGACGCGCACTTCGTTCAACTGCAACTTGTCAGCCGTCACGAACAGCCGCGAAGTCGCAACGAACTGATTGTCCGCCGAGAACGCCACTTGCGTCAGATCGCCGAACGTTTCAAAGCGCCGAATACGCTTTCCCGATTCAATCGACCAGACTTGAACGACTCCGCACTTGCGCGGGTTGGGATGCGGTCGCGGTGGAAATTCCTCGTTCGACAACCCGGAGATGCCGGTCGCCACGAGACTGCCGTCGGTTGAAAAGGCAACACAGTGTGCGTCACGAGCTGGAACGAAGGGAGCCGCGCTGGTCACCGTCGAAGCCAGCAGCACGATCGTCACCGCCAGGCAGGCGGAACTGCGGAACGCATCACTGCAACGAGAAACGAACATCCTGTTATTCACCTTGAACCGGTTGCAGCCACTGCTCGGTCAGCCACAGAATCGCGGTGCCGTCGCGGCTGCCGGTCAGTGCAAATCGACCATCATCCGAGAACGTCGCCGACGTGACCTCTTGCGAATGTCCGCGCAGGTTGAGAATCTCCTTACCTGTTTCGGCATCCCAAAGCTTAGCGGTAAAGTCCTCGGATGCCGTCAGAGCACGCTTGCCGTCAGGTGAAAACGCCACGGACGTCACCGGAGCCGTATGTCCAGCGAGAACCCGCAACGTCTCGCCCGTTTCCACATCCCAGACACGAGCCGAGTTGTCATCGCTCCCAGTAATAATCGATTTGCCATCGGCTGAGAAGGCCGCGCTCAAAACGGCCCACTCGTGGCCTTTCAGTTCGCGGACCAGTTCCGCGGTCTCGGTCTTCCAAATTCGAGCGGTTTTGTCGTCAGAAGCCGTCAGCACCAGCGAGCCGTCCACGGAAAACGTTGCATCGCGGACTCGGGCGGTATGTCCTTCAAAGCTGCGGACGACGCTTCCCGTCGCTGCATCCCAGAGGATGGCGGTGCCATCGTCACTCGCTGTCAGAACGAACTCGCCCTGTGGCGAGAAGACGGCGCTGTTGACGTACTTGGAATGGCCCCCGATCAGTTTCAATTCGTCGACTCCCGTCGCGGCGTTCCAAATTCGCGCTGAGTTGTCCCAACTCGCCGTCACCATCCGTTGGCCATCCGGCGAGAAGTTCGCGGAGGCAACCGCCGCATGGGGGCTGAAGGTCATAATCTCGCGTCCGTGCGAAGCGGGCATTTCACGGCGGATGTCCCAGAGTCTCGCTTCGTTTCCGCCCACGGTCAACAGCGAGTTGCCGTCGTTCGAGAACCGCGCCGACCAGACCAAGCCACCCAACTTGTTGAAGTCAAGGAACGCATCGGATTCAGCGTTGCCGCCGCTTGGCAGCGCGGTGCCGGTTTCGACGTTCCAGACGCGCACCATCCGCTCGTCCGCATGAACGCTGAGCGCAAGTTGACCATCGCGTGACAGAGCCGCTGTCGAGATCGGGCTCGATGACAAGTTAAAGGCATTGACCAGGCTCGCAGTGCCGACTTCCCAGACACGGAGCGTGCCATCGATGCACGCAGTGAGAACTCGCGTTCCATCTTCCGACAAGTCGAGCGAGATCACGGAATCCGAATGTTTCAGCTGTAGCAATTCCAGTGGGGCGACGGAGTCAGGATCATCGGCGAGCTTGCTCACGTCCCATTGGCAGACGTTCTTGTCGTCGCTCGCGGTTAACAGTCGAGCGCCGTCCGGAGTAAAGCGGGCGGCAGCGACTTTCGAAGTGTGCCAATCGAGCCGCCGCAACTGCTCGCCGGTTTCACGATTCCACAACACGCCGCGACCGTTCGAGTCGCCCGAGTAAACGAAGCGGTCATCGGGCGAGAAGGCGACCGCCGTGACTTCGACCTTGTGGCCGTCGAGCGTTAGAACCAGTTCGCCGGTGTCGGCGTTCCAGAGTTGGGCGGTTCGCGCGTCGCTGCCTGTGGCAATCCAGCGGTCGTCATGCGAGACGGCGACGGCCGCGGCCCGCCCCGTGTGTTCCAAACGCCGGCTCTCAACACCGCTGGCGACATCCCAGATTCGCGCCGTGTTGTCGACCGCGCTGGTGACCAGGCGTTTGTTGTCCGTGAAGAAGGCCGAATCGGATGCCAGAAACGAGTGTCCTTCGCGGAACGATACCAACTCGGTGCCGGTGTCCGCATTCCAACTCTTTGCGGTTCGATCCCGGCTCGCGGTTGCGATTTGGTGTCCATCGCGTGAGAACGAAACCGCCATGATCGCATCTTGGTGTCCTTCCAGGACGCGGCCTCGTAAGACTCGAACTTCTTCGTACCCTTCGACGTTCCACAAGCGGACGTGATTGTCGTAGCCGCCGGACAGTACCCACAGGCCATCGGGCGAGAAGGCACAAGCGCGGACCCAGCTGTCATGGCCTCGCAAGGTCTTGAGCGCCGAGGGACTTGTGACACTCCACACCTTCACGGTATTGTCGTGCCCGGCACTGAGGACAAGCTTTCCGTCCGCGGAGAATTGGACGCTGCGAACCGCGGCGGTGTGACCATCGAGCGGAGTGAACTTTGGCGGCGGAACTTCTTCGTTTGCCAACAGACGGTTGAAATCGAACGGCACTAGATCTTCGGCCTGCCAGAGCAATACGCGTTTGTCATACCCGCCGCTGACGATCTGTTCGCCGTCCGGCGAGAAGGCCACCGAGTAGACCGGGCCGCGGTGGCCGGTGAAGGCCGGGCTCTTGCTGCCGTCGGCCAAACTCCAGACGATCGCCGTGCCATCTTGGCTCGCGGTCACGACCTGCGATTCATCGGGCGAGAACGCTGCGTCCCACACCCACCAACTGTGTCCTTCAATAACTTGGAGTTGTTCGCCGGTGTCGACATTCCAAAGGCGTGCTGTATTGTCGAACGACGTGGTGAGCAATCGCTTGCCGTCGCGTGAGTACGAGATACTCGTAACCGCATCGGAATGCCCCTGCAACGTACGAAGCGGCTGCTGTGTTTCGAGATCCCAGATGCGCAGGTAGGCCGATTTGTCATCGCAACCTGTCGCGACTTGATTTGCAATTGGCGAGAATGCAACGGCTTGCACGTACAGTCCCTCTTGCGGCAGATCGGTGCAGGTGCCGTCTTCGACATTCCACACGCGTGCCGTCCCGTTCCAGCCGCCGGTGACGAAACGCTTGCCATCGGGAGCAAATGCGACGGCGTCGACCGGCGCCCCGACGTCGTAATCGTGAACGCTTTGATTGCAGATGTGCATCAGCCGGCCCCACTCCCAATTGCGAAGTTCCGGCTTGCAGCTTGTCAGCAATTCGCGGGCGCGGCCAAACGCATTCTCGTCGATCTTCGCCGCGGCCAGTCCGATCACGGCGATGTAGGCTTCGTACTCGGCCTTGTCTCGTTGGTTCTTCGCCTCGATGGCTGCGAGATCAGCGAGGTCACGTTGCTTCTTCTCCTCGATCGCTGCGCTAGCTGCGAGATCACGTTGGTTCTTCGCCTCGATGGCCGCGAGATCAGCGAGGTCACGTTGCTTCTTCTCCTCGATCGCTGCGCTAGCTGCGAGATCGCGTTGCTTCTTCGCCTCGTCGGCTGCGAGATCTGCGAGATCACGTGCCTCGTCCGCATCTTTCTTGGCGACAACCGCAAAATCGCGTTGCTCGTCGGCTACCGACTTTAGCGAGTACATGATCGTCGAGACTACGATCGCCGAAATGAAGCCGACCGCCGCCATTCCGATGACCACACGTTTGAGCTGCTGAGCCCGCTGCTGCCTGGCCTCGCGATCGCGTTTCGCTTCGTCGATTTGAGCGGCCAGTTCGGCGTGCTCGGGGATATCGCGATCGAGCAACGAGCTGCCGAGGTCAAAGTCTCCTTTCTTCAACCCGCTGGCCGCGTAAGCGAGCTTGGCTTGAGTAACGCCTTGCAACGCTCGCTTGTTGCCCTCCCACAGGGCGTAAGCTTCCTCGAAGCCGAACACGGCCCGCGAATAGTCTTCGTAGCGGTCCGTCTCTTCCGCCGCCTGCAATTCGTCGGCGGCCCGCACCGCCATCGTGATGCTTTCGGAATGGTCCTGGTAGCCGCGGATCGCGGCTTGCAAGTCTTGAACGGTCGCGTAGCGATCTTCGACCTTCATCGACATCGCTTTCAGAGCAATATCGACCAACTCGCTCTTCTTGTCGGTCGGTACGATTTCGTTCTTCGCCGCGGCGAACAGACACTTCATGACGTCTTTGCCGCGATGCGGTGGATGGCCCGTCACGATCTCGTAGAGAATGGCGCCGAGCAAATAGATATCGCTGGCCGGGCCCATCTTGTCGAACGGACCGGTCGCCATCTCGGGAGCCATGTACGCTGGCGTGCCACCCATGCTGACCGACTGCGTGATACTTCGCGATTTCTCAAACTTGCCAAATGGCAGGGCCAGCCCCCAGTCCATCACCAGCACTTCTCCGAAGCCGCCGAGCATCGTATTCTCGGGTTTCAGGTCGCGATGAATGATGCCTCGCGAGTGGCCGAACGCGACCGCATCGCAAGCCTTGAGCAAGATCTCGAGGTTCTCGCTCAGACTCTTCTTGCCAATGCAATCGTCCCACGGAGTTCCTTTCACGCACTTCATGGCATAGAACAGAGCCCCTTCGTCGTTTGCACCAAGATCGTAAATCGGCACAATGTTGGGGTGATCGAGGTCGCCGGTAATGACGGCTTCGGCGAGGAACTTGTTCCGCTGGCCCGGATCGGCCGACATGTGGGGCTTGAGCATTTTGATCGCGACCGTCCGATCGATCGACGCTTGGCGACCGGCGTAAACCACGCCCATGCCACCCTCGCCCAGCTTCTTCACCAAGTCGTAATCGGCGGTGCCGCCGTACGCTTCTTCCTCGGACACTTCACGGAAAGCACGGCGTTGAACGACCAGCGACTGGCTCGCTGGCCGCGGCGGCTCTTCGCGACCCTTGATCGTCATCCGGGGCGTTGCGCCGGCATTTTGGTCGCCGCCCCACTTGTCGTTCATCGCCTGCGGGTCGTCGGCAATGACACTGGAATCGTACGTTTGTGCGAACTGACGCTCGCCGACGGTGCCGGACTCGTCACCCACGATGTCGGCTGAATCGACAGTCGCCATGTACTTCCGCTCGTTGACCGTTCCCTCGCCAGGAACCTCGACAGATCCCACATCGGAATCGACCGTTTGCATGCCGCGGATGTCCGAGACCGTTCCCGGTTTTACTCCAGCCGGCGGCATCGACGTCGAGTCGAGCGTCGCATTGACGCTGCCCGTCGCATCTTGTGGGCCGTCGATCGAGTCGGTGTCTTGATCGAAGTTCAGGTTCACGGACTCAACCGTTTGTCCGATGCCCACGTCTTTCGGTGCCGAGGCCCCCTGCGAGAAATCAACCGAATCGGAGTCACTGCTTGCGGGAAGCTGCGATGCATCGATCGTTTGGTTGTAGCTGGGAAGAGCTGCTGCGTCGTCGCGTAACAATGAATCCGCATCGACCGAATCCGTATCCGCTTCGACGGGAAGATCCGACGAGTCAATTGTCTGGGTATAGGCCTTCTCTTTGGTCGGCGGTGCCGGGTCCATGTCGATCGAATCGGTATCAGCGGACGCTGGCAGGTCGGCGGCTTCGATGGTTTGTGTGTAGGCCCGTTCAGCGGGTGGATGCGGGGCCACGGTTGGAATGTCGACATCGATCGAGTCGCTATCAATCGTTACAGCCGGGTTGACGTCACTGACGGTTTGTTTGCTGGCGGCCTTACCTTTGTCGGGGAGCGAATCGAAGTCGAAGGAATCGGAATCCAGCTCGATCGGCAGCGCAGACCCATCAACGGTCTGCATGTATTTCCGGTCGTCCGCTGGCTCCACTTCGACCGGAGAGGCTGCATCGATGGTGCGCCCCGAGTCGCTATCGCGAGGCGTTTCCGGTAGTGAGTCGAAGTCGATCGAGTCCGAGTCGAGATCAATCGGCAGCGCCGCCCCATCGACCGTCTGCATGTAGTTTTGACTGGCATCCGGAGTGTCCGATGCTTGGGACGCTGGGATCTGGCGATCGAAGTCGGAGCCGCAGACCTCGCAATGTCCCGCTTGAAGCTCTTCGTTAGTTAGTTTTGCATTGCAACTGGGGCAGGTCTTCATGGCAATTAAGCTGCGGGTTGAGAGTAGCGTTTCCGATGCTAGCCACACGCGTCACGGCGATGGCAAGCTGCGAAAGAGAACAACGACCGACGCGGAGGCCGCATCCATCAGTGTATGTGGTCCTTAACGCCGCGGCACAAATGACTTGCGGCGGACGCGTCCGTGCAAGCTCGATTATCATCGCAAACCAAAGTGAGGTCAAACTTTCCACGCTCTAAATGATCGCTGATAGGGGCGTCCGCAGGCGGCGTTTCGTTTGGGAGGATTACGACGATTTGTCAGATTGCGTAAAGTTTGCGGGCAGGATTGCCGATTCCCTGGACCAGTTACGAGTGTTTGTGAGCCGTGGTGCTAACATGCTGCCAGGAATCGAAATCCGTCGCTTGGGGTTCGGCGTCGCCGTCATGTGCGCGATCGCGATGTCTGGATGCACGGCACCGATGATTCCGTCGCAGCGGTTCCACGAGCCGGAATTGAGCAACATGATGGGCGGCCCGATCCAGATCACCAGCCATCGGTTGGGGATGCAAGATGCGTCGGAGTGCGCTTCCTGTGAAGATCGCCAGCGGGTACAGGACTACGCGCCCTATGTTGCGGGACCATTCATGCACCGCCGGGACGAACTCGAGTACACCGCCGAACAAGCGACCATTCAACCACCACACTCGAAGTTCCATCCCGTCCCCACGCGTCCTGTCTTTGAAACACGAACTTCGTACCAGCCGCCGCAACCGATTGGTGTGCATCTTGTGCCGGTTCCCGATCAAGAGTCGCAGCCGATGCTACCTCGTTTGTACGAGCCGGACTCGCAGTTCGGCCTTCCGCCCGATCCGCCGGCCACGATGACTGAGTCGACGGACCCAGGCGAATTCGACGAGCCTGACACGCTCATGCTTCCGCCACTCAGTAATTGATGGGTGGGCGACGGATGCGCGACAACAAAGACTCGGTCTCGGCGGACGTTCGCAATGCGATTTACGGTCTCTGCATGGGCTGTGCGGATGTTGTTCCGGGCGTTTCGGGCGGGACAGTCGCGCTGATTCTTGGCATCTACGAGCGTCTTGTGACGGCGATCAGCCATGTTGATCGACCGGCGCTCAAACATCTTTGCAGGCGCGAGTGGAAGGAACTCGCCGCACACATCGATTTGCGGTTCTTGATCGCTTTGGGCAGTGGACTTTTGTCTGGTGTCATCGGGATGAGTTTGGTCGTCGGTGTTTTGCTCAACAGCGATGCAACACGCGCGCTAACCTTTGCGGTGTTCTTTGGTGCGATCTTCGCATCGGCGATTCTGGTCGCCGGACTGATTCAGACAACGACCCGTATGCAAATGGTCCGCTGCATTGTTCTGGGCTTGATCGGCGCTGTCGCCGCGTTCTGGATCAGCACACTACAGAACTCGCCAGCAATAGCATCTCCGACCAAGGGCTACGTCTTTCTCTGTGGCTGCATTGCGATCTGTGCAATGATTCTGCCGGGGATCAGTGGAGCGATGCTTCTATTAGTAATGGGCGTCTACGAGCACTTGACGGAGATCCCTAGCAACTTCCTGGCTGGCAAACACATTGCGGACGGTCTGTTGACGATTGCGATATTCGGCACCGGTTGCTCGCTTGGCCTTGTTCTGTTTAGCAAGCTATTGCGATGGTTGCTGATCAGCCATCACGCCACGACCATGTCACTGCTGTGCGGCTTCATGTTCGGCGCGTTGCGTAAACTATGGCCCTTCCAACGCGATCTGACTCCCGATGTCGAGAAGTTCAAAGACAAGACATTTGAAGTCTTTGTCCCACAGCAACTGGATGGCCAAGTTATCGCCGTCTGCGCCGCGGCTCTCTTTGCCGCGGGCGTCGTCTGTGCGGTCGATCGTTGGACTCGGCCTGCCTCAAATGATCAGGCGAGTGGCAGATGAACCGTTGGCAGGCGAGCCGAACTGGCTCAGCGGGAGCTTCGCCCTCCCAAAACCTTCCGCTGTCGACTCTGAACAAATCCGGACGGGAAGCGATCGAGGTGGGAGCAAGCCGATTTGCACGTCGCAAGTCTCGCAACTGTCGACAGAAAACGCCCGTCGTCAATCGCTGACAACGGGCGTCATCTAGTGGAGCCGAAGGGAGTCGAACCCTCGACCTCTGCATTGCGAACGCAAAAGCTGTCGAACGTAAGTGAGTTGGACAAACAACTTACGGCACCGCCTTCCGCTGTTTGCACCAGGGTTTGCACCGGCGAACCGGATTTGATGCAAGTTGCCGCCGATCTGCGGGGCCGGTTGACGGTCGATGAATGCCGCCGACTGGCTGAGTTGCTGCAAGGCGAACTGAGTTGTTCGAACGGGAATGAGTAGGTGTGTCCATCGCTGCGAACCGCGATGCGGGGCTCGGGAGCCTGCGAACGTCGCTTGCTGAGCCGTGGCTGCCTCGGTCGCCTTTGATTTCCGTATACGTCATCGAACGCCGTCGAACAGAGTCCCACGAACCGACGAAGGCTGACTTTCTTATAGGAAACGGGGCAACCCGACCACTAGAATCAATGCAGCACGGCGCGGTTCGCTCGCTAACGCCGCAGAACCTTCGGCGGTTGATGGATGCAGGGGGAGGGTTTCGCGATCCGCCAGAATCTGAACCGGACCCCCACCCCCGCTGCTCAACAGGAATCTTAGTTAACACCCTCGCACAGATGGGAGTTGATGATGAAAGAGAGCCGAATCGAAGCTACGGATCGACTTCGACGTGAGAAGCGCTGGGATGAAGCCTCGCAGTACCGCGACGAAGTACGTAAAAGGCTGCGAGACGAGGGCAAGAGTCGCCAGGAGGCGAGCGACGAGGCTTGGGATGCGATGCTGGAACGGTTTCCGCCCCTACCTGCGCCGCCGAAAGCACCCGACGCGTTGGATCTATCGGACGCGGATGATGCGCTCATCGACCAACTCGCCGCCGTCCCCGTCGACCTCGTACGCGATGCGCACTGGGTCTATGCCAACCTCGAACACCCGCGGATTCGACTCGAAGACGCTCCCAGCCTCGCAGCCTGGGGATTACTGCGGACCGCGCGATCGGACCCAGCAAAGTTCCATGCGCAACTGATAGCGATGCAATCCAAAGCGAAGGCAGCCGCACCGACCGAAGACGAGCCGCCCGACGCAGATCCTGGATTGGCTGACCTGGAAAGGATGCTTGAGAGGGCACGGGCTAGTGTCGCCTGAGTACGCGGCGTTTCTTCGCCATTGCGGCAAACACCGGACGCTCTGATGAACCGGCGGGAGACTGGCTGAAACGTTACCCCACACCCGGCCTGCGTGAGCGTTCTCAGGCGCGGGCGCGCGAGTAGTATATCAAAGTCGGTAAGAGATTTGTTTTCCAGGGCAGAGGAATCAATTCCCGCGATATCCGCGAACCTGTTGGAGTTCCCAATTGAACCTACGAGAAGCTCCGTCCCCAACGTCAGTGGTAATGGAGAATCTCACTGTGGAAAAAGGCTCAATCTTAATCGCCTTCTTGAGTTGCATTGACTGCTCGTCGGTGATTATCTGAAAGACAAGTTCTTCGACGGTCCACTCGCTTCTGTTGTGAAGTGTTGCTGAGAACGATTCAAACGTAAGCGCTGCGTTTTCTACCGTGATTCTCGATTTATCGGAGTCGGGCATCGCCTCAAGAGATTGGTCTACTTGGCGACGCTTTGTACTGCCGTGAAGAACCCACGTCTCACCTGTTCGCCGATCAACTTCGTACGCGACGCCCATTCCCGATGTGAGAATGTAGTAACGATCGTTGGTGAGATAGAGGTAATACCCGATAAGAGAAATGGTGGCTACTATCATAGCGATTGCGATAGCCGTTTTGTTGAGGCCCTTCGTCGCTGATTCATTGGTGCTCATCTCAGTAGCCTCCTCGCCTCGTGTCGAATGTAGCTCCCCTCCCGCCACTCGGCAATACAGTATTCCCGGCATACAATCGGGATCGCGGCTAGAGCGACGGCTCGAACCGCCGGAGAGTCCTGCCGGCCTGCCGCTTATTCTCTCTACAGGACGCCACCAGAGGACAGTGGCTGATGCACGATCCAGCAAGCTGGAAGGAAATTCTAAAAAAGTTCCGACAGGCATGCGCTGTACATGATGAAGCTGGCTATGCCATCCGATTTGTCAGCCCGGTTCCTTCTTCGGTCGAAGGTGTCCGACTTGTGGAAATCTGTGGGGACACGGAACCAAAGATTCGCGGAGCCATCTTTTCACCACCCGGCGATTCGTTGAAAGAGCTACGGACGCTCGCCGCAACAGCGTGGCCACACTTATCGGACGAGTTCGGTCATGATCTCAATGAGTGGGCGGCGCACATCGCGCCCGCAGCGATGAAACCATCGCAAAGGTGGATACTCGCCCTCTTTTTTGAAGCATTGTTTACGCAGCCTGACAACTCCCAATCCAACTTCGACGTCGAGATCCAACCATTCGAGTATTCGGCGGTGCTTATTGAGAAGTGGCAGCTTTGCACGGAAGTGCCGGAACTGCCTGAATGGCTAGGGCAGCGGAGAGGGAGCGGAGCCTCGGATGCGGATTGCGACAAGTTAGATTCCCAATTCCCCGCCTTTGAGCCTGGGAACGCCGATTGGATTTCAAGTAAGGTGGCAGCTGACATTCTGAGAATCAGTACAAAGCGGCTGTCGAATCTTCGTCATGACAAAACACGGGGATGTATTAAGTGCAAACGTGGGAACGAGCGTTGGGGCTTGCATGACAAGGGGCTATTCTGGCGTGTGACGGGGAAAGAAGACGCCAAGTATTACCTACCGCAGATGAAAAAACATGCTGGACACTTAGCCAGAACCTACCCGAAGACCGATCTCAAACGGCTGCAATAATCTGCCCGAAAATCTGCCCGCGGGCAGATTAGGCGATTTCTATATCGCCGAATGACTCCGAAAGATTGTGGCGGACAGGCGGAAACACGCAACGTCCACACAGCACCAGGATTCGGAGTATCAAAGGATGGTTCTTTCTATCTCACCAACCGCTCACGTTGGCGACATCACAAGCGACCGGCGCTTGTACGATGTTCACGCTTTCGCTGAATTGTGCGACTGCTCAGAGAGGCACATCTATCGCCTCAACGACGCGCGCCGCTGCCCACCCAGCATCAAACTCGGTTCTCTCGTCAGATGGCCCGCGCGCACCGGCGACCCGATGACCGGCGTTCTCGACTGGCTCGAAGCTGGTTGCCCTGATTGTCGGAGGGCGAGCCGATGACACAGCCACGAACCGGGAGCGATCGACGTGGCGAGGCGATGGCGTTGTTGGAGGCCCGCCGATCGATCTATCTGACGCGCTGCCAGCGCGCTACAGTATCGATGTTGTTGGCAACAACGGCCAACACCATTTCGGCCGACGATATTCGATCGAAGGTCGACCTACCCGCTGAAGTCGACGCGCGATTGATCGGCGCGGCAATTCGCGGATTGTCTCGGGCTGGCATCATTCGGCCGGTCGGTATCACGACGTCTACTAGGCCGGAGCGGCACGCGGGCATTCTGCGGACGTGGGAGTTGCAGGACCGTGCCGCAGCCGTCCAATGGTTGCGAGAGAATCCAAACGTCGCCGATC
>JAQBZB010000370.1 GCA_027622275.1 Planctomycetota bacterium
CTAACTGGGATCCGCCGCCCCGTGCGGCGCAAGCCCCTGCATCATTGCAGTGGGGAGGAGCCACTGCCCCTCCAAAAGGGCTTAGAGGGGATTCAAGTACCTTGCGATTCCAAAGGCTCGCGAACTCGCCTCTGGAACGCAAGAGGCGTAGCGTTGGCCTCCAGAAGAGGGTTGACTCTGATGGCTTTTCAGGATATACATGGGATATCCAAAGCGGAGGTGTCATATGGTTACGAAGGTTCAGAGTTGGGGCAATAGCCAGGGGCTCAGGTTGAGTCGGCAGGTTCTCGAAGAAGCGCACATCTCGGTCGGGGACGAAGTTGACCTTGCCGTGCATGACGGTGTGATAGTCATTGCCCCGGCCAGGCGTGTTCGCGGCAGATGCAACCTGAAGGAGTTGATCGCGCGGATTCCGCGCGACTACAAGCCGCACGAGGTCGATTGGGGAGGGCCGGTGGGGAAGGAGGTATGGTAGTGCCAACCTACATCCCCCGGAAAGGCGACTACGTCGCGGCTACCTTCGACCCGCAATCGGGGCATGAGCAAAAGGGGCGCAGACCTGCCCTCGTGATTAGCAACGACCTCTTCAACCGACACACGGGGCTCGCCATTCTGTGTCCGATCACCAACGCACGTCGAGATTACCCTTTCCACGTTGCGATCATGGGAAGCGAGAGCGTGACCGGCGTCGTCATGGTTGATCAGGTCAAGTCTGTCGACTTCCGGGCCCGCAAAGTGAAGAAGATAGGTCGAGCAGCGCCAGCGCTGCTCGACGAAGTCCTGTCGTTGCTTGACGCATGCATCTACTGAGTGGCCAACAAGACGCATGGACGGCTACAAATCAGCCGCGCGGACGCGGTTGATCTGAGCGTCATGCGCAACGTTGTGTCACTGAAACATGGATTGCCAGCAGAGGGCGTTTCGAGGTACTATCAAGAAGATTGAGGTCATAGGCGATGCAAACGACAGAGAAGCTTCACCCACAGTTCGTGACGGACGCGGCAGGTCGGCAGACCGCAGTCATCCTTCCACTCGGGGAGTATAACGAGCTGATGGAAGATCTTGACGATCTGGCCATCGCCGCTGAGCGCGTCGACGAGCCCACCGTTCCTCACGCCAAGGTTGTCGCGGAGTTGAGGAAAGATGGGTACCTGTCAGATTGAGTGGAAGAAGTCCGCGCTGCGCGAACTCAAACGTCTTGACCGCCAGGCAGTCCCTCGCATCATCGCCGCAGTGGATTCCCTTGCCACTCATCCTCTCCCCGATGGTGTCCGCAAGCTCCAGGGCAGCCAGCACACCTACCGCCTCCGCGTCGGTACATATCGCGTGATCTACGAGCTGTACGAATCACGTCTGCTTATCGAGATCGTGCGCGTCCGACACCGGAAGGACGCGTACCGGGCGTGACACAACAACCGGATCGAACGCGACTCCGGTAAGGCCGCCGCGGACGGCGTCCTTACCGGAGCGGTTCATCCGGGGCGTTGGCCCAGAAAACTCTCGCCTTGCCATCCGCCCGCAGGTATGACAAACTATCATACTCGAGGTGAAAGATGAGCACAGCGAAGATCGCGATCACAATGGAAGAGGGCTTGATCCGACAAGTGGATAAGCTCGTATCGGCAGATGTTTACCCGAGCCGGAGCCGCGCCATCCAGGAGGCCGTGGCCGACAAGCTACAGCGGCTGGATCGCAGCCGCTTGGCACGTGAGTGCGCAAAGTTGGACGCCCAGTTCGAGCAGGCCATGGCCGAAGAAGGCATCGGTTCGGAGGTGGATGAATGGCCCGAATATTGAGGGGGGACATTCTATGGGCAGACCTGAACCCAACGCGCGGGCGCGAACAAGCGGGACTTCGTCCCGTTCTAATCATAAGTGAAGACGTTTTCAACAATCGCTCCGGCACGGTGATAGCCGTGGCACTGACGAGCCAGGCCCAGCGGGCCGGCTTTCCCCTCACGCTCGAGCTCTCAAGCCCAAAGCTACCCAAACAATCTTGGGCCAAGATCAGCCAGGTTCGCACCCTATCAGTCCAGCGCCTCGGCAAGAAGATTGGGAAGGCCACACCGGAGGAGCTTGACTTGATTGTTGAGGGTCTGAATGAGCTGATCGGGGGCACATCGGCTCGCCGGGACTAACCCAGTAGGTTAGCCCCGGCTGCCACACCACCTTTCTATTACCCACAAGTCGAGGCGATGCTAGAGTGCGGCTTCGGCCTTGAACACCTCGAGGTTGGCCTCGACGAGTTGCTCGATGATTTTCCGTACCTGGGCATAGTTGGCGATCATCTTGCGTATCTTGGGTAGTTGCTCTTGACGCACATACACGGTCCGCGTCTTCTGCTGTCGATCCTTGTAGGTCAGGCGGTATGCCTTCGAGGATGACTTCCACACCTACTATGGCTTCTGCTGACTTCTCACCGATCACCATATCGGTTCCCCGACACGGCGCGCCCCGGTCACAACACCGGGGAGCCCCGTCAGTGAGATCTCCCCAGATAAGAACGCGAACTGCGACTGTGCAACCTCAGCATTTACCTCCGCACCTGAACCGTGGGCACAGGGGACTTTAACCCCATTAGTTCGCGCCCATGCTGGGCGTACACAAAGAAATCGACTTTATGTCGCATACGCGCCAAAAGTCATTTCAAACGTTGGCCATGGAAGAGAAGAGGAACGACAGCTTGACAGCCTGTATCCTTCCGGCTACACTCTAATCAGGATCGAGATTCGGAAGACAGATGTCTTTGCCAAATGGGTAGACGACCTGAAGGACGTACGGGCACGAGCTCGCGTTCAAGCCAGAATCGAGAGGCTTGCCATGGGCAATCCTGGGAATGTGAAGCCTGTTGGCGAAGGCGTTTCCGAGTTGAGAATTGATTACGGTCCCGGCTATCGGGTCTATTTCAAGAAGAAAGGAAAGACTGTAATCGTCCTTCTGGCTGGTGGCGACAAACGCACCCAGAGGCAAGACATCAGAACGGCATTGCGCCTTGCGCCTTGCGCGCAATTTGGAGAATTGAAATATGAAAAAGACCAAGACAAGTCGATACGATGTTGCAGAGCATCTCAGAACTCCTGAGGAAATGGCAGCCTATCTCGAGGCCTGCCTCGAAGAGTCCAATGGTGACGCAACTTTTGTCGCCAAGGCCCTTGGTGACATCGCTCGCGCGAAAGGAATGACCCAGGTTGCTCGCGAGGCCGGTCTCTCCAGAGAGAGTCTGTACAAGGCCCTCTCCGGTGAGCGAACACCTGGATTCGACACAATCCTCAAGGTGACGCACGCTCTGGGGATCAAACTCCACGCAACAGCCCTGCACACCTGAAAAGCCAGATTTGGCACACAAGGCCCTGGATGGTACGTCGCAATAGCGCCGACCATCATTGCAGACGTTCGCAGGAATATTATTGACGAGACGTACAGCTGGTGCGATATTGTACGTCATGAATACGAAGCTGACATTACGAATAGATGACGTACTCGTGCAGGAGGCGAAGACCCAGGCGGCTCAACGCGGTAAGTCGGTCTCGCAGATGTTTGGTGAGTTCGTCGCCTTTTTGGGAAAGAGCAAACCCAACAACCGCCGTCTCCCGCCGGTTACCGGCTCGCTGCTGGGGGTGATGAAGGGCCATCGCGTCTCTGAGAAGAACTACAAGAAGCACCTTCGGGAGAAACACTCTTGAGGATCCTGGTCGATACCAATGTCGTGCTGGACGTGCTTCTCGATCGCAAGCCCTTTGCTGATGCGGCCGCCCGAGTCTTGGCCCTCGTTGAGGAATCCAGAATTGAGGGATTCTTGTGCGCGACGACAGTGACGACCATTGACTACCTCCTCGGACAGGCGCTCGCGCCCGACAAAGCGCGTGCTGCGCTCCAACGGCTGCTCGACTTGTTTGAGATTGCCCCCGTCAACCGCCCCGTTTTGGAACAGGCCCTCCGTAGTGACGTATCCGATTTCGAGGACGCCGTGCTGGAGCAATCTGCACGACTGGTCTCCGCGGACGCCATCACGACACGCAACCTGACGGATTTCAAGAAATCATCCGTCACGGCATTCGATCCACCGGAACTCCTCTCCGCAGTCGAAGCGATGGAATCTGCGAACCAAGCCATGGACGGCGACGAGGATCTCAAGGATCTTCGTGCCGCGAAGGCAAGCGAGGAAAATGCTCCGATCAGCTCACTCCCATCTGTCCGCAAGGCACTCAAGATCTGAGCGATCGGGATAGGGACGCCCCTTATTCGAGATCAGGAAGATGCGGTCCTTAAAAGAGGATGTGTCAATCGCCACCCCTCGACTCTTGGAGCGGATCGGACCAGATCCAGAGCAGTATCCAATCTTTGACGAGTAGGAACGGCCAATAAGATGCCTGGACCATATTGCTGAAAGCTGCGCTTCCATCAAATGGTCAGGCACGACGTTCGCCAAAAGAGGTCAAGAGATCTGCCAGAGCACTTGCTTTTCCTGCACCCCTTTGATACGCTTTTACCAGCATGAGACTTGATCGCACGAGATTGTCGATAGCGGATCTTCACGATTCGTCAGACCGACAATATTGGTCCACCCGCTCGCCTCTCGAGCGACTACGCGCCGTTCACATTGATCGACAGGTTGCATATGGCCGAGCAAGTACTTCCAGACGACTTCAAAGAGTTCTTGAAGTTGCTGAACAACTCTAGCGTAAAGTACCTTCTCATCGGCGGATACGCAGTAGGATACCATGGTTACCCAAGGGCCACTGCGGATATGGACGTTTGGGTTGCCATTTCTCCCGACAACGCATCCAAACTCGTTGATGTCTTCAATCGTTTTGGTATGATCGATCCAAAACTGACTGCTGATCTTTTCTTAACACCAGGAAAGATCGTCCGCATGGGCGTACCCCCCATGCGGATTGAAGTGTTGACTGAAATAGACGGAGTCACCTTTGAAGAATGCTATGCCGCCAGACTCACAGTCGATATCGATGGTCAACCCGTTCACCTGATCTCCAGAAGCCATCTTCGCATGAACAAGAAGGCTTCCGCACGACACAAGGATCTCGACGATCTCGAGAACCTTCCCGAAGATGACTTGGCGAACCAGAAAGTGGACCCTATCAACTGAAGCGCGCTTTCAGTTGAAGGGTCACTTGCACGTTCTGCGATTGCAGGAATGGACCGATCTTGCTACCGTCGGAATATGAAAACAGCTGGATCAATTTCGCATGACCGGAACGAGGAGACACCCGAGGCCAAGACCCGGTGGTTCCGCTCCCTTTCCATGTCTGATCGAATGGAAATGCTTTGCTCCTTTACTGACTTGGCCCTCAGCGTAACGCCATCCCTACAGGAGCGAAAGCATGCTCAACCGGTTGCAGGACGTATTCAAATCGTTTCAGCAGCATGACGTGAAGTACGTCGTTATCGGAGGAATAGCCTCCATCCTTCACGGTGTGCCTCGCGCCACGTTTGACCTCGACATCTTGATCGAGGCGACCCCAGAGAACACACGTCGACTTCTCGACGCGTTGCTGGAAGCCGGACTGGGGACGGCTGCACTCACGAATGTAGATGACTTGCTGGCCAACGAAATCACCATCTTTCGCGACCGCGTCAGACTGGACGTGCAAACATCCACTCCCGGGATCAGCTTTGCCAATGCTTGGCAGCATCGCAAGACGGTAACCTATCAGGGACAGGACTTCTTCATTCTGTCCAGGGAAGACCTTGTTGCATCAAAGCGAGCCGCAGGCAGAGATGTGGATCTCGAGGATGTCCGACTCCTTGAACTACCCATTGACGGGGACGCAGAACCAGAAGATTGACACGTATTTCCAATGGCCGCGAACGGCCATTTGAAAACGGTCATCTCCACGTTCGCCCACTAAATGATTGCTGCAGTGTGCTGTGCTGATGTAGAATTCCCAGTGCAATGAAAGCGCGATTCACATACTGGAAAGAGACTGATGGTCGCTACCTCGGCTACCTCAACGAGTACCCGGACCATTGGACTCAAGGCGAGGACCTGCAAGACCTCAAGGAACACCTCCGAGACCTCTATCAGTCTTTCGGAGCCGGGGATATTCCCGGGATCAGAAAGGTCGAGGAGATGGAGGTTGCTTGAAGCGCCGTGACCTCGTCAGCCGACTCGAAAAGATGGGCTGCACGCTACTGCGCCACGGGAGCCGGCACGACATCTATCATAGCCCTTCATCAGGCAGTTCTGAGCCGGTTCCGCGACATCGCGAGATCAACGACATCCTGGCGAAACGAATTATCCGACGCCTGAGCCCCACTGACGAGCCCTAACTCGGCGAACCAAGTGCACGGTACTCCGAAGGCAATACTTCGGAGCCCGTGATGCTCGCGTTCGCAAAGGGACAACCACAGGAGAGATACAATGAAGTCGACATCCGCTTCTGTCACTGTTGCGTTCGCGCTGACCACATTGATCCAGCAAGCCGCACTGTGTGCGGATGCCCCTGATCTTTCTGCTCGATTCTTCTACAGGGACCACTACGCGACCAACAGCAAGAAGATGCAGCTCCTTCTTGACGATGTGTCAGCCTATTACACGGCTGCCCGCCATTCGGGTCCCGGTCAGAATTCAGAACCAGAGCGTCCTAAGGCCCTGACCTTCCGCATTTTGACAAAACAACCGACGCAAGAAGTTCAATGGATGTCCATTCCTCTTTCCGCCATGACCAGCGTGGATCTTCAATGGCTGCCCCTTCCTCGTTCGACGGTCGGGTTCAAGAACATTCGGATATCCAGAAAGGGCGGTGGGTCTGATTCCGTAGACATGATTGTTGACGGCCGTGAATATCGGTACGTTCGCACGGACAAGAACGGCGTGGTCCAACAGGATATCAAGGGTGATCTTGAGTTGCGTATCGACCGGACCGTATCCGCAGTGCCCGGTGGGTATGGTGCTGATGTTTCCTATGAGTGGTTCGCGTTTTGTGGCACCGGCCCCGGCAAACAAAGGCCACATAGCCCTGATAACGAATGGATCATCAGGAAGGAACTCATCGATCGGGTCGAATTCATTGAGAACGTTGACGCGAACCAGGTGCCGGAGGATACGGCTCGCAAGCTTGCCGATCCTCAGCGATGACGTTCGAATCCCGAGAGAATCAAACATTACGCACGCGACCGGGTGAACGCGGGTTCGATGCTTACCGCGCGTGCCAACGAGCACAGATCAGAGTGTAAGAGTAAGTGCTGAAGTAAGTGTGAGATCCATCCGGAGCCGATAAAGCACGATGCCGTTGGCGCCAAAGTTACAGCCTCATCGGAGTCGCTGGAGTGGCCGGGCGAGGGGCCGCCTTCGTCCGTGACGGATGGCGATCTGAGCACACGTTGGTCCAGTGCTCATACCGCGCCACAGGAACTGACCATCGATCTGGGCAAGAAGGTCAAGTTGGGCAAGCTGCGCCTGCATTGGGAGAGGGCCTCGGCGCTGGAGTATGTGGTGCAGGTATCGTCGGACGGCGAGACGTGGAAGGACGCAGCGACGAAGACCGTACCGGAGTCCGAACAGCCTGCTGCACGTGTGGATGAACTGAGCCTGGATAAGCAAGAGGCCAGCGCGATCCGGATTCTGATGAAGAAGCGCGAGAATCCCGAATGGGGGTTCTCGCTCTACGAAGCCGAGCTGCACCTGGACTAGCCGGACCTCGACAGCGACCAACGAGCCTTTCATACGGTCTTAACAGGCGTGGCATTCGGCTCGTCCCAGGCCGGCCGCAAGGCTTCGTGAGCTCGCCTAAAGGCTCACTCACCTCCCCAACATCTACCTCCTGGGATTGGTACCAGAACTCGATTATTGACTATCGGGCGGAACGGTCTCCCCTACCGCTCATGCCTAGGCCCAGATCCAGCGAACGTTCCATCCAGCGCGCCTTTGCCTTCTCATGGAAGTCACGTACCACGTGCCAACGTGGTCACGTGATCGTAAGTATTGGTCACAAGCTTCGCCGATCTTCGGCATAGCTGGGTGAATATCCCATGCCCAAGATCGTCCTG